>CAYPXU010000087.1:0-7760 GCA_964414875.1 uncultured Zetaproteobacteria bacterium
CTTAAGCGGTGAGACTTTTTTTGAGAAGGTGGCAACTACCCTGACAGAGGGGGGCTTGAGGGTTATCCTTCATGATTTGTTCTCGTGATACATTTATTTATTTTCTAACCAAGCTTTTAACTGTTTTGGGTTACCTGAAAATTTCCGACCATCACCAGAAATGATGGTTGGCGTACCGTTAATGCCAAGGCTCTTTGCCAAGGCTATATTTTTAGCAATGGGTGTGCTGCATGTTGCTTTGGGCAATGTTTTGCCTTCTAACATGACTTGCAGCATGGCTTCATGCTGGTTTTCGGCGCACCAGATAGATTCTGTTTTAGCACGGGCATTGGGGTGAATGCTTTCTAGGGGGAAAAGGAAGGTGTAAAATTTAATGCCTGTTGAGCCTTTGAGGGAGGTTTCTAATTTTTTGCAATATGGGCATTCAGGGTCGGTAAAAATCGCGACGGGTAAACCATTGGTATCACCTGATACAATGGCTTGATCCAATGGTAGGGATGACCAATCAATTTTATTGATTTCTTGCAAGCGTTTGGCAGTTAAATCTGTATGGTTAGCAACATCAAATATGTGTCCGCTGGCAATTAAATATTTACCTGTACGATCGCTATAAAAAATTTGACTACCTACTTGCAACTCATAAAGGCCGTTTATGGCTGATGGGCGAATAGCATTAATGGGCAGTGAGGGGATATTTTCTCGAATCTGCTTGGCTGTAGCTGGTGCAACATTAACGCTATCAGCTGCCCATGCAGCACTGCTTATTAAACCCATCAATAATATTACGACAAAACGCATAACGAACTCCTTGGATAACTTCTATGCCGCAGCATGTCGTTAGTGCGCTTAAGCTTCAAGCATCAATTGTGCCCTGTATGCGCAATTTCTACGGGAGTCACTGTTTTTTGAACATGCTCGGATGTAAACAATGCCAAAAGCTGATTCGTCCACGCGGTGTTTTGCCAATCTTGCATGCCAATGTGTGAGCTTAATACTTTGCCATGTTGATCGATTAAAATAGTGGTGGGTAAGCCGCGCACACCCATGCGCCCTGATTGTGAGTTATCGGTTAATAAGGCAGGCAATGGAATATGGTTTTGTTGTAAAAAAAACTGAGCGGCGGCTAAATTTCTATCCAGAGATACAGGTAAGAACTTTACTTCTGGATGCTCTGTTAACCATGTTGACATCTCTGGCATTTCAGCCACGCAAGGCGGGCACCAAGATGCCCAAAAATGTACAACAATGGGTTGATTTTTATAGGCTTCAGAAAGCTTATATAATTCGCCCTTATCATCCATCCATTTAAAGTCAGCGGCTTGTGCCGAAACAAGTAGAAATATTGATGCCAATGCACCCATGCAGATTCTTTTCATCATTAAAAACTCCATAATATACAGTAAGATGGACATTCGTCGTAAGAAGTCCAGAAAACTTGCATTTCATATCCACCTTAAATACATTGTGTCTCTATGCGTAAACTTATTTCAATATGGGTCGCCTGTACGTTGCTATTTATTACCACGATGCCAACAGTAAGTTTGGCAGCGATGTGTGCGCTATCAACGGTGGCACCTGTAAGTATTGAAGAAATGGCAAGCCAGCAGGTGATGCAGCATCATGTTGATATGCATAAGCCTATGCAAATGATACATCATATGAATGCAGAAATGAGTGGTGATTGGCAAACATGCCGCATTGAATGTGGTTGTGGTTGTCATCAGCATTTGGATAGCCTTCCGCATGCATTATCACCGCATATTGTTCCGCAAGTAGCTTCTTTACCTGATAATCTATCCGTAGCTATTTCTGAAACGTATAGTTATTCACAAATTTTTTATGTACCTGTGGTGCAACTTCCCCCTCCTGATTTGAGTTAAACACGTTGGCATAATCGCGATAGCTTTTGTTTATCGTGATTGCTGTGCGTGATTCCTTTTAACACTCAATATAAAAAACAGGAGAATCCAATGAAACATTGGCAACAATGGGTGTGCGCATTAGCACTTGCCCTTCACTTGGGCTATGCGCCCACAAATTTACAGGCATCAGAATGCGGTCTATCTTGCTGTGTTGCAGCAGGTGTAGATGGTGTTGGCAGTAGCACGGGGTTATCGCTATCACTGCAGCTTGATAGCATGCTCATGAAAAGCATTCGTCAGGGTACAACTAAATTATCATCGCAAACAGTCATCCAAAATAATTTGTCAGCACGTGCAAATGGTTCTATGTATGTGGTTCCAACAAAAATGGTGATGGAAAAAATAGCAGCCAACTTTAGCTATCGGCTGGATGAGGATGATGCATTTGTTCTAACTGTTCCATACATCAAAAATGATATGGATATGTTAAGAGGCATGAAAACTGCGGCAGGCATTACTTATACCGCCACTAAAATGGACACCATTCAAGGTCTGGGTGATGTATCGCTACTATACCTTCGGGGTGTTTGGAAAGATGCCGATATTCGTACGCGCCAACGTTTATCTTTGGGTATCGGTATCAAAGCACCCACAGGCAAGTTCAAAGCTAGAAATTCAACTGGAAACCTGGTGCATATGATGATGCAAGCAGGCACAGGGTCATGGGATGGCATCGTGATGGCAAATGGCACCTTTGCTTTTGGTGAGCATGATGATGGCGGTGCATTGTGGTTTTTATCGCCATCGCTTACTTACCAAGCTACCACACGCAATAAGCTTGGCTATAAGGTAGGTAACCATCTAAATTATGATATATCAGCGCGTTACCGTGCTACTTCGACATTTAATCTAAAGTTGGATTTAAATGGTGTTGTTTCTCAACATGATAGTAGCGATGGCACAGTTGATGCCAGCAGTGGTTTGCTTGCCTATCAGAATCCGATGATGTCAGTGGTTGATAATGTGAGCAACACAGGTGTTCATTCCATCTTTATCACACCTGGTTTTCAGTGGCTTGTAGCACCAGGATATTCTATTAGTGGTGAATACCGTCAGCCTATCTACCAAAAAGCCAATGGCATTCAAACAGTCACAGATCAATGGTTCTTTATACGTGGTCGTGTTGCCTTTTAAATAGTATTTGCTACAGGGGGAATACAGGTTCCCCCTGTATTTAAAATAATTCAGGCGGTACGATAGCCTCAGGTATAAAGATATGTGCACAGTTTTTCCTGCGAGTTGTCTGTCGGACTTAAACGATTGTAGCGAGAAATCATGGAATTGAGGTGTTTTTGCAGCCGATTGCTTTAAGTCCGACAGACTCCTAGTGTGGGGATTAAAGTGTATTTTTATTAAAATTAGGGAAATTCGGAGAAAATATGAGAGTTTTATCAGTTATCCTAAGCTTAACGCTGTGTTTTTGGCTTTTTTCTTGTGATAAAAGTGCAAATAACCAGCCTGAAAGTCAGACCATGCAAAGCATGCCTATGCAGCATCTTACTGTATTGCTTGAGCATGCCATTAGCATGATGGCACAAGGTGCTGAATTAAAATTAAGCGGACAAAAACATGGTGATGCTATGCTAGCACAAAGTGCTGATTTATTGCGTCGAGCTATGTCTGGCCCTGAAATGGCAGCAATGCACAAAGGTGGGCAAGGTGAATCACCTATGATGCAGCATACCCATGATTTAGGGGCAGCAGCCTTTGATTTGTTAGATATGATGATGTCTTTGCAAGCCAATCAAGCGCCGAAAAATGCCAATATATTGTACCAAGCTTTAAATATGGCTGCACAAGGTGCGAGTATGAAATCATTGGCGGGCATGGGGATGAGCAAAGATATTGATGTTTCCATGCAAGATCATGGCCAACAAATGCAACAGGCCGCTACAGACTTGTCCAAAGATGTATCTGCAAATACAGCTTATCAACAAGCTGTATTAAAAGTCATTCATTTATTGGTAAGTGATGAGTCAAAAGCTATGCAGCATATGCATTGACCAAATTATCGCCTTTCTTTATGTTACTGTGGCACGTTTAAAATGAAATTCCTCTTTTTAGTCCTCATTTAAGTGGTTATGCCCCAAGCTGTGAAGTGATTAAGTGAATTTAAAGCTGGCTGAAATAGAACAAGCAGAGGAAATATGTAACCTTGTTAACATCGCTTATCGAGGAGATATTGGCTGGACAAAAGAAACTGACATTGTGGAAGGCGATAGAGCAACAATATCAGAAATTAAATTAGCTATTCAAAAAAATAATTCTTATTTATTGGTAGCAATCCAAGAGGATGAAATCATTTCATGTGTTTGTTTAGAAAAAGGGGGAAACCAAGCATATATTGGGTTGTTTTCAGTTCATCCAAAACTGCAAGATAAAGGAGTTGGGAAAAATATTCTTTTACAGGCAGAAGAATATGCCTTTTCTGATCTTCAAGTTAGCAAGTTGATTATGGTCGTTGTTTCACAACGAATTGAGCTAATTTCATTTTATGAGCGTAGAGGCTATGTGAAAACGGGAAGAGTTGAGGAATACCCCAAGAATCTTAATGTGGGCACTCCAAAGACAGAAGATTTAGCTATTGAATATTTAGAAAAAGTCATAACTAGTCAAATCGAGAGGGGCGTGATCCTCCCCCGATAAACCAGACATCAAAACCTAATAGGAAAAGCTATCTCGTACTGAAAAGCAGTTAAAATATTGAAGATTAGCTCACTTATTTGACCATATAACTATAGCCCTTCAGCATGGCTGGCTGGTGGTTTTCCATCAGCCAGCTTTTTTTGGAGGTTTTCATCCTGTGGCATCGTTATTTTCACGTTTAAAAAAAGGTTTAAGTCGTAGCCGTGAGGGCTTGGCGCAGCTTATCCCAGGCTCAAAAACTGGTAAGCAAATAAAAATTGATTGGTTAGATGTGGAAGATGCGCTGATTATGGCAGATTGTGGCCCTTCTTTATCCATGCAGTTGATTGAAAAAGCCAAGAAAAACAAACAAAATCCTATCGAAGGCTTAAAACAAGCCATGTTAGCACGTTTTCCTGAAACAAAGCCCATCCATGAAGTGAATAAGCCACCCTTTGTATTGTTGGTTGTGGGTGTGAATGGCACAGGTAAAACGACGACGATTGGTAAACTCGCTACGATGTTTCGTAAGCAAGGAAAATCAGTCTTGGTCGGTGCTGGCGATACCTTTCGTGCTGCAGCTGTAGAGCAATTGGCTGTTTGGGTTGAGCGGGCAGGTGCTGATATGGTGCGTCAACATGAAGGCGCTGACCCTGCGGCAGTCGCCTTTGATACCGTGCAACGCGGTGTGGCGCGGCAATATGATGTGGTGATTATTGATACCGCTGGGCGTGTGCAAACCGATAAAGGTTTGATGGATGAGCTGGCCAAGGTACGCCGTGTGATTGGCAAAGGGCTGGATGGCGCACCGCATGAAGTATGGCATGTGGTAGATGGTGGCACAGGGCATAATGCGATTGTGCAGGTAGATAAATTTCGTGAAGTTGCTGGTACAACGGGTCTTATTATCACCAAGCTCGATGGCTCTGCGAAGGGTGGCATTGTGGTGCAGTTAAGTGATACCTATGGCTTGCCTATTCGTTATATTGGTGTGGGTGAAGCCTTGGAAGATTTGATGGCATTTGATGCAGAGGCCTTTGTGCAAGGTTTGTTGCCCGAAACAGGTGAGTCTGTGGATAGTGAAGAAGTCTAATATTAAAAATAGCATAAAAATCATATAAATATGCAAAAAATACTTATTTCAGCATGTTTAATGGGCGAAAAAGTGCGTTTTGATGGTAAAAGTAAAAAGATAAATGCTGAAATTCTTGCGCTATGGCAAGGCGAAAATCGTTTGATAATGCTTTGCCCTGAGGTTGCGGGCGGCTTACCGATACCTAGAGCTGCCGCAGAAATTCAAGGGAGTTCTATTGTTACGCTTGCTGGCGATGATGTGAGCAATGCCTTTAATCAAGGAGCACAGAAAGCTTTAGCACTATGCCAACAGCATGGTATTCATATAGCGATTTTGAAAGAAGGAAGCCCATCGTGTGGAGTCATGCAAATCAATGATGGTAGCTTTAGCCGTACAAAAGTTGCAGGGCAGGGCATCACCGCCTCACTACTTCGTGAGCATGGCATACGCGTATTTAGCGAACATCAACTGCAAGAAGCCGAGGCATATTTGCAGAGTATCGCATAAACACAGATCGATTTTAATATCTGAAAGATGGCAGCCTCAGTCATCCTTTTTCAACAGTGGTGTGATCAGATCCATCGGTAGCGGGAATACAATAGTCGAGGATTTGTCGCCAGCAATTTCGGTCAGCGTCTGCATATAACGCAGTTGAATCGCCTGCGGCTGCTGGGACAGTATGGTGGCGGCCTCAACCAGTTTCTCCGCCGCCTGCATTTCACCTTGGGCATGAATGATCTTGGCGCGACGTTCACGTTCAGCTTCGGCCTGTTTGGCAATGGCGCGGATCATGCTTTCGTTCAGATCAACATGCTTGATCTCCACATTAGCCACCTTGATGCCCCAAGCATCGGTTTGGGCATCAAGAATCGTCTGAATATCGGCGTTTAGACTTTCACGTTCGGCCAGCATTTCATCCAGCTCGTGCTGTCCAAGCACACTACGCAGCGTGGTTTGAGCCAGCTGACTGGTTGCATTGTAAAAGTCTTCGACATTGATAATAGCTTTCTGCGGATCCACTACACGGAAATAGATTACCGCATTAACCTTAACCGATACATTGTCTCGGCTGATGATATCCTGGCTTGGTACATCCAAAACCAGCGTGCGCAGATCAACACATACCATCTGTTGAATAACAGGAATGACCAGAATCAAACCAGGACCCTTGACCTTCCAGAAGCGACCCAGCATGAAAATGACACCACGCTCATATTCGCGCATTACTCTGAACGAACTGAGCAGAAGAATGACGACAATGGCTAGGGAAATGAGAAAGATATTCATGATGAAACCTCCTTGGATTCGTTTTGAGCAGGCTCAACATGCAGGGTTAGATCATCCATTGCGGTGATGCGAACAGTTTCGCCCTTGCTCAAATGCTGTGTTGATTCGGCCTGCCAGATCTCACCGTGCACCAGTACGTGGCCACAGCCCTCAAAATCCTCATGCGCTATTCCCGAGGCGCTTTGCATTTCTTCAGCACCGCTCACCACAGGCCTCTGCCGGGCTCTTAGAGCCATACCAAGCATAAAAATAAAGAACAGTGCCGAACTCAGTGCAAGACCGATAATCAAAGAAAGTGAAATATCATAACCAGGAACATCGCTGTCCATCAGCATGATGGAGCCAGCGACAAAAGCGATGATACCACCCAGTCCCAGTGCCCCGAAACTGGGTGCAAAGGCCTCGCCTACCATGAATAAAATACCGAGCACAATCAATGCCAAGCCAGCCAGATTGACTGGCAGCACTTGAAAAGCAAACAGAGCCAGCAGCAGGCAAATGCCGCCGACGATGCCAGGCAGCACAAAACCTGGGTTGGCGAGTTCAAAAAACAGACCATAAATGCCGAGCAACATTAGGATATAAGCGACATTGGGATCGCTAATAATCGCCAGCAATTGGCTGCGCCAGTTTCGTTCAACAACTTCTATGGTCAGCTTGTTGCTGTGCAGTGTTACAGAGCCGTGTGAGGTGGTGATGGTGCGGCCATCAAGCTTTTTCAACAGTGTCGGAACATCTTCCGCAATCAAATCAATTACCTGCTCTTTTAATGCCTGCTCGGAATTCAGTGATGCAGCTTGCGGAGTTTGTCAAAGTAGTTGTCACCTTCATGTGTTACGCAGCTAAGAGAC
>CAYPXU010000088.1:0-7742 GCA_964414875.1 uncultured Zetaproteobacteria bacterium
GAAATTGTGAATTTCTTGGTGAATTTGGTGAAAATAATAGTTTTCGTATGATTTTTGAACATTCGCGGACACTTCTGCCAAGCGATGCATTGCCCATTGATCAAGTTTATTACGCTTTTCCAATGGCACAGCGGTTACACCATCAAAGTTTTTAATATTACTTAACAAGAAGCGAATGGTATTACGAATTCTGCGATAAGATTCTGCTAATTGTTTGATGATTTCATCTGAAATGCGGATATCCGCTGAATAATCGGCAGAGGCAATCCATAGGCGTAGAATATCAGCACCCATTTGATTGATGATTTTCTGTGGCGCAACCACATTGCCTGTGGACTTAGACATCTTATTGCCATTTTTATCCACCACAAAACCATGCGTCAACACGGCTTTAAATGGTGCAACACCACGTGTACCGATGGACTCAAGCAAGGAAGATTGGAACCAGCCACGATGTTGATCGCTTCCCTCAAGGTATAAATCCGCAGGCGATTGCAAGTCTTCACGAGGCTCTAAGACGCAAGCATGGGTCGAGCCTGAATCAAACCAAACATCCAAAATATCGCTTTCTTTTTCAAATTCACTGCCGTTACAGTCTGGGCAGCTAGCGCCATCGGGTAAGAATGCATTTACATCTTTGGCAAACCATACATCAGCCCCTGCTTCTTCGACTTGTTTGGCAATGCCTTCGACGATTTCAGGTGTGGTGACTTTATGTGAATTACAAGATGTGCATTTAATCGCGGTAATCGGTACACCCCAATTACGCTGGCGGGAAACGCACCAATCAGGACGCTGCTCGACCATGCCGCGAATACGATTTTCACCCCACTCAGGAGTCCAAGCGGTTTCTTTAATGGCTGCTAGAGCTTTATCTCTTAAATCATTTTTATCCATCGAGATAAACCACTGTGGTGTAGCACGGAAAATTAAAGGTTTGTGGCAACGCCAGCAATGTGGATAGGAATGGCGAATTTGATCGGTTGCCAATAATGCGCCGCATGACTGTAAATGCTCAACCATCACAGCATTGGCTTTGTACACATGATGCCCTTCAACAATGGGCGTGGCAGGTTCAAAAATACCATGATCATCGACAGGGTTAAATGCTTTCAAACCATAACGAAGTCCGACTTCATAATCCTCTTGGCCATGACCTGGCGCGGTATGCACACACCCTGTACCAGCCTCAAGCGTGACATGATCACCGACCAAAATAGGTGCATCTTGATCCAAATATGGGTGGCGAAACTTACGGTTTTCAAGTTTTTCACCCTTAAAATGTGAAACAATCTCATATTCTGCATTTAATTCTTCAAAAACAGCCTCGCAAAGCCCTTCTGCGAGAATAAGAAGTTCATTTTCTTTCAAATTTTCATTGTCGTTGCTATTGGTGATACGAACCGCAACATAATCCAATGCAGCACCAACCGAAACGGCGAGATTGGCAGGAATTGTCCACGGTGTGGTTGTCCAAATCACTACCGAAACATCACCTTTTAAAGTCGCATCTATATCAGATAAATCTTCACCCGCTTTGAATTTTACGAAGATAGATGAAGAGGTGTGATCTTCATGCTCCACTTCTGCTTCTGCCAAGGCAGTGGCGCAAGACACACACCAATGTACAGGTTTCGCGCCTTTATAAAGACCACCATTACCTAAAAACTTACCAATTTCACGTACTGTATTGGCTTCAAATTGATAGTCCATCGTGATGTAAGGATTATCCCAATCACCCGTAATACCCAAGCGTTTGAACTCTTCGCGTTGAATATCAATTTGCCCTTTGGCATATTCACGGCATTCAGAACGAAATTCTGAATCACTAATATCTTCTTTTTTACGCTTCTTTTTCTTGAATTTCTCTTCTACCTTTAGCTCAATCGGCAGACCATGACAATCCCAACCTGGTACATAAGGCGCATCAAAACCCATCATGGTACGTGAGCGAACCACAATATCCTTAAGCACTTTATTCACTGCATGGCCAATATGAATCGAGCCGTTGGCGTATGGAGGACCATCATGCAGGATAAATTTCGGCGCATCTTTGCGTGCTTCACGAATTTGAGCGTAAAGGTTTGTTTCTTCCCACAGGCTCAAGCGTTTCGGCTCGTTTACAGGCAAGTTGCCACGCATAGGAAAATCAGTTTTAGGTAAAAAAACGGTAGATTTATAATCAAAAGTTGTTTGTTCAGACACGGTCATGCTCCAAAAGGTCAATAATAACGTATTTACTGCGCGTGAATCATAAAGAATCTATGGTCAAATGTCTCATTTGAATGGGTATGAGCTTTTGTAAGGGTGCTATTACCCCAATAAAATGACATCAAAACCTATCAAAGAGGTGTCGGACACCCAAGAACAACCAACCTCAGTAAAGCTCCGAATAAGTCCAAGTAAAGTAGATTACACCCCAAGCAACTCTCTCTGCCTACTACACTCAACTTGTGACTCAGAGTAATCAAAATCTAGTTAGAGTTTCCTCAGAAAGTCGTTTGTTACATTTTTCACCACGTACCCGTAAGGGGCAGGCTTCTTGCCTTTGGCAATTCATCACAAGCGCAGATAGAAGTAGGTGTGAAGCCAGATTTATCCCTGTCCAAGCTGCGCCGAAACGTCAGGTTTTAAAAGGATAAAGCGCAGTAACACGCGCCCTTTTGAAGCCTGTAAGTGGAGGAAACGAGCAGATTGCAGGGGTCCCTTCTTTGATTCTTTCTTGGGGAATCAAGAAAGAATGAAGTGCTTACTGCAAGGGTTTAACCGCATATAGCACTATAAGCCTGCACGAAATGAGTACGCAACGTCAGCTTTTTATTGCTATGCTTAAGGGTTTCTAGTTTCTGAGGATAATCTAGTTATGCACATGACTCAATGTATCCCGCAGCGACCATATGGATTAATACCAACGAAAAATATCTATTCACACACTTAAAGACCAGCAACTTACTAAGAAATTATAATTCTAAAAAGAAGTCCTCCCATTTTAAAAGCACTCCAAATTAACAATCTATTGTTCTTTCTATACACTCATGCTGCAATTGCCCCATGAATGATTGAGGGGAACCCATGAAAAAGAAAATGCATATGACTACAAAAATTCTTATTTGGATGGCAGCAGGTCTTGTCACAGGCAGCCTGATTAACACCTTTGCTTCCGAAGTTGTATGGATTCAGGATTATCTGGTTAACGGCTTGTTTCACGTTCTCGGGGCGATGTTTATCAACCTACTTAAGATGCTAGTGGTACCACTGGTTACATTTTCCCTGATTTGCGGTGTTTGCGGCATTGGGGATATTAACAAACTCGGTCGTGTCGGTGGCAAAGCCTTTGCCCTATTTATGCTTACCACAGGACTTGCCATTACTTTGGCGATTGTCGTTTCCAGCATTTTTGCGCCCGGTGAAGGTTTTGAACTTGCCAATGCCACAAGCAGTAATTTTACAGCCCCTGTATCCCCACCGTTAACGCAAGTCTTTATTGATTTAATCCCTAGCAACCCGATTGCTGCTTATGCCGAAGGAAACATGCTGCAAATCATCTTTTTTACTATTTTATTTGCAGTCTGTATTTTGATGGTCGGTGACGTTGGCAAACCAATCATTGATGCCTGCGAACGTTTGAATGAAGTCATGATGAAAGTGGTGAATGTTGTGATGCAACTGGCTCCATATGGCATTTTTGCACTCATGGCGAAGACCTTCTCACTGCAAGGCCTAGGTATGATTTTACCCATGATGAGCTATTTTGCTGTCTTGGTATTTGTCTTAATTCTACATGCCACAGGTACACTAATGATTTTACTCAAAGTATTGGGTCGCGTAAGTCCGCTTACTTTCTTGAAAAAAATGCGTGGCACGCAAATTTTTGCCTTTAGTACCTCAAGCTCTAACGCCACAATTCCAGTTACCTTACAAGCAGCTGAAAAACGTCTCGGCGTGGATAATTCCACCGCTTCATTTATCGTACCTTTCGGTGCGACCATCAATATGGATGGCACAGCCATTATGCAGGGTGTGGCAACGGTGTTTATTGCTAATGTTTATGGCATTGATTTGGGTTTAAGTGGTTATCTCACTGTGATTGGCATGTCCGTTTTGGCATCTATTGGCACTGCAGGGGTGCCAGGTGTTGGATTAATTATGTTAGCGATGGTCTTTGCCCAGGTTGGACTTCCTATTGAAGGCATTGCCCTGATTATGGGTGTGGACCGTTTGCTTGATATGATTCGTACTGCCGTCAATGTTACAGGTGACGCTGCTATCACCACTATTGTAGCGCGTAGTGAAAACAGCATTGATATGGATGTATTTAATAACCCTGATGCAGGTACTATAGAAGAAGTGCATCTGGCAGATGTGCAACAATCTCTGAAAGCCTAATTGGGGAAAAGTCAGGTATTGTAAGATACACAATCATTTCTGCGACCAGTAAGGCATGTATATATTGTTCAAATATTTGCGCATTGCCATGTGTGCCATATCCGTGTTCTTGATAGCCCCCTATTCTGCTGAAGCTTCTAGCAGCACACCGCAAAAAAATAATAACTCTTGGCAACAGTTATCACCCAGTTTACGTATCGGCGGTAGTGCACGCTATCGCTATGAAGCCAAACAAGATTTTCAATTTGGTGCGCCTACAGCAGCTAATAGTCAAGATTACTGGCTGCAACAACTTCGCCTTCATATGCTTTGGCAACCATCATCCAATATAGGTCTTTTTATAGAAGCCCAAGACGCACGTATTTTCCAAGCCTTTAGTCGGCATGTGATTGATAACCGTAAAACACCCAATATTTATGAAGATCGCCTTGATATACACCAAGCCTATCTCGATATAACAACCCATGGCACAGATGAAAACTCTCGTATCCGTATCGGTCGGCAAAAGTTTAACCTAGGAGCATTACGTATGGTTGCATCCTTGGAATGGGTCAACACAGCTCGTGTTTGGGATGGCGTTCGCATGACCAGCCAACTTGGAAAGCACAACACACTTGATATATTTTCTTCCCGCCTTGTTCCTGTCAACCCAGTTTTATTAAACAGTCATAAAACAACCAAAAGTCGTTTTCTTAACAGTAGCTTTCATAGCATTTATTATACAAATAAAAATCAACTTTCCGCACATACACAATTTGAATTATATGGCTTATTACGTGAAGAAGCGACTGTAGGAGACCGTGTTTTCACATGGGGAAACCGCGCTGCCTACAAACAAGATGCATGGGATGCCGATTACGAAGTCATGCTGCAAACAGGTAGTTATGGCAATCTTACACAGCGTGCCTACGCCTTGCATGTCGGAGCAGGTTACACCTTTGATACGATGCAAACCCATTTATCCACAGCTTACAATTTTGGCAGTGGCGATAGCAATGCATCAGACAACACCCACCAAACCTTTGATAACCAATACCCACTAAACCATTCCTACTATGGTTATATGGACTTTTTCTCACTACAAAACATGCATAATATCGAAGTTGTCACACAAACTAATATTGCCCAATCATGGAAACTGCGCGTTGCATGGCAAGGTTTTTGGCTTGCCAAACCTGCTTCAGATGCTTGGTATAATGCGGGTGCGGGTATTACGCGCCCAGCCAGTGCTGGCGCAGCACACAAAGTTGGTGATGAAATTGATATCACTTTAAAACATAAGTTCCCCGCTATTTCCAGCACCATGTATATTGGTTACAGCCATTTTTTCACAGGAGCCTATATCGCTCAAACAGGCAGCAGTAAAGACGCTGATTTTATCTTTACACAAATAAAATCCACCTTCTGAAATGAAAAAGACATTCACCCTCTTACTGTTCTACATGTTGGCAAGCCATACCGCCTATGCCAATGCATGGGTTGATATTCCAGCAGGTAATTTTCTTATGGGCAGCACTGCCGAACAAATCGAAGCAGGCTACCGCATTAGCCAGAAAGGTTATGGGCATGATGGTGTTCGCAAAGCTCGCTGGTTTGATGGCGAATCACCACAGGTTACTGCCCATACAAACGCATTCAAAATCATGCAAACACCTGTCACCCAAGCAGAATATGCAGTATTTATAAAGGAAACAGGGCATCGGGTTCCGTTTGTTAGCCCCAAACGGTGGCAGAGCTATCACCTTGTTCACCCTTATAGTCATGTTCGAGCTTATTTATGGGTGAATAAACAATACCCACAGGATAAATCCAATCACCCCGTTGTATTGGTCAGTCTTGAGGATGCTCAAGCCTATGCCCGCTGGCTATCCAAAAAAAATGGCGCGAGCGTTAAAACTTCCATCAGAAAAACAATGGGAAAAAGCCATGCGTGGTAGCCAAGGTTTATTGTACCCATGGGGAAACACTTACCATGCTGATTATCTAAACAATGCGGATAAAAAGCCTGATGGAACACTCCCTGTCGGCTCCTTTCCACAAGCGACTAGCCCCTATGGTGTGCTTGATGGTGCAGGACAAGTATTTGAATGGACACATGATATAAACAATGGTCGAGCCACCGTAAAAGGTGGAAGCTGGGATGATCATGGTGGTGTTTGTCGCCCTGCTGCCCATCATCAACGCCCTATTACACTCAAACATATTTTAATTGGCTTTCGACTTGTTGATATAGGTAAGTTATAAAATTTATAACTTTTAATAAAAAACAATAATAAACCTATATTTTCACATCTAATAATCTATAAAATTCTTAAAATAGCATATATTTCACAATATAAATTGATATTTTTCAAATTACAAACCTAATCCACCTCGTAATTTTTCTTGTATATCATGTAAGCCTTTAACGCTATATTCCTTTGCCGCCACAGCTCCCCACACAGGTGCTGGCCATGCTGCATCACTTTTAAAACGAGCAACATGATGAATATGCAATTGTGGAACCATATTTCCCAAAGCTGCAACATTGATTTTGTCAGGTTGAAACAACTCGACAAGCACGCGCGAAACCTGTGAGGACTCTCGCATCAGAAGCTGCTGATCTTGTTCACTCAGCTGATAAATTTCGGAAATATCCTCACGTTGCGGCACAAGAATTAGCCAAGGGTAATTGGCATCAGGCATCAAAAGCACAGCGCATAAATCTAGCTGTCCAAGTACCACACAGTCTTTTTCCAATTGTTTATGTAATATCATCATGTTAACCATTCCCTATTGGCTCGCACAATATCTTTTGGGCGACCAATATCGAACCACTGACCACGATGCAGTAAGCCTACACAACGTTGTTTTTTCATCAATTTTCGCATCGGTTCCAATAATGAAAAGGAGCTATTCGCCGCATAATTTTTTAATACACGATCATGCCACACAGATACACCTGAAAAAGTATAATGCGGCTCGCCTTGCAAGCTTACAAGTCCATGTTTGATTGCAAAATCACCGTTTGGGTGATGCACTGGATTTGTCACCAAAGCCAAAGCACAGCCATCTTCAGGGCATTGGTTTGCCAAGCTTTGCACATTCACATCTGCCATCACATCTGCATTATGCACCAATACAAGTCCTTCTCCCAACAATACTTCCAAGGCTGTTCGCACACCACCACCCGAATCTAAAAGTTCAGCTTCTTGGCTAAAATGAATATTTACACCCCATTCCGAGCCATTTCCCAAATAATCCATCAATATATCCGCATGATGATGGGTGTTTATCGCAATATCCCGAATACCTTGCCCTACCAACTGCCGAATCACATGCACAATGGCTGCTTCACCCTGAATATTCATCAATGC
>CAYPXU010000089.1:0-4476 GCA_964414875.1 uncultured Zetaproteobacteria bacterium
TACAAACAAAGCTTCTACGCAATCATCACGACGATTTATGAATAATGCGGGTTAGCTTATTCATAGCACAAAAAAACAAGCTTCGCAGATCCCAACCTAGCATTCATTAATGTCGTGACCAAGCCGCATCGGATGCATCATGGTTAGCAGCCGTAATAGGTACAGGTTTCCCGCCCCAACTTGGCACACGGTAAACACGTCTTATACCGTGATCTTTTGCCGAATAGAGCAGCATCTGAGCATTGGGTGACCATGATGGTGATTCAATTTCCTGACCCGTTGCTAAATAACGAACATCCGAGCCGTCGACACGCATCGTTGCCAAGGCATATTCCCATTTCTTCTTGGTAATAAAGGCAATACGATCTCCCTTCGGTGACCAGACTGGTGATGTATTATAGCTTGCTTTCAAACTAATACGCTGTGCTTTTCCACCTGCCAGTGCTTTACGATAAATTTGTGGGGAGCCAGAACGATTACTAGCAAAGGCAATCCATTTGCCATCGGCAGACCATGTCGGCGTGGTATCAATACCTCGATAGTGGGTGAATTGTCGCCACTTCTTCGATTTTATATCGTAAATATGGATATCTGAATTACCCGTCCAAGATAGCGTTGCAGCAATAAAACGACCATCTGGCGAATATTCAGGGGTACTATTTAAACCATGAAAGCTCCCAAAGGCATTTCTTTTGCCTGTCACTAGGTCAAAAAATTCAAGACGTGGGCGGTTTCCTACATAGGTGTTTAATGCTACAGAATGCCCATCGGGAGACCAGTCTGGTGATAATAAAAGGGTGAAATAAGTGCCAACAGGTTGAAGGTTGTAACCATCCTGATCCATATACATCAAATCCGACTTATCCCCATGCTTGGTAACATAAAGCAGCTGACTTGAAAAATGCCCTGGAATATTTAACACCGCTTGATAAATATGGTTGGATAACTGGTGAGCCAAGCTGCGCAAGGCATCTTTTTTCACTTCAAAACTCTGTTTTAGTAATTGTTTACCCTGAAACGGCCGATAAATCTGTAAATCCACATGCCATAAGCCATCTTTCTCGCTTAATTTACAAAGTGCCAAGACATCTGCCCCAATAATACGCCAATCATCATAATCCACCTTCTGAAAGGCCTCATCTGGCGAAGCTAAGAAACCCGCAGCATTCAGCGCATGAAATGACTGACTTGATTCCAAATCATGTTTAATAACATAATTTAACAAGTCTTGTTGTTTCATTTGATCAGGCAAAGCATCAACCATCAATGCTATATTTAGAGGTTTATAATCGGATTGATAAATATCAAATTCAACAGCGTAAACAAGCTGTGAAATAAAAAACAGAGGAATGATGAATAGTTTATACATAACATAGCGTTCTAACCGCTGATATTTTGATTGCAAGGTTAGATTTAGCTCCTATTGTACACAATGTAAGCATCATACTAACTATTTCACAAATCAACCTGAAAATATCAAGGAAAAATATGACTTTGCAACATAAAACCTTCCAAATATCAGCACTTATGCAACAAAGCGGCGTAAAATTCGGCACCAGCGGCGCACGCGGCTTGGTCGAAGATATGAGCGATGAAGTGTGTTATGTCTACACACTCGCCTTTATTCAGCACCTTCTACATATTAAAGATTTAAATAGCCAAGGCTCTATTGCCATCGCAGGTGATTACCGCTCCAGCACTCCAAAGATTTTAGCAGCTGTTGCCATGGCAATTCACGACAGTGGCTATACCCCTGTATATTGCGGACTTATCCCTACCCCCGCTGTCGCCTGCTATGCCATGTCCAAGCACCTTCCCAGCATCATGGTGACAGGTAGTCACATTCCTGATGATCGCAATGGCATTAAATTTTACAAATCTACGGGTGAAATCCTTAAAGACGATGAGAAAAACATCTGCGCACAAACCATCACACTAGCATCTCAGCATTTTGATGAGTATGGCAATGCATGCACACCTTTCACATTACCTACAGCCATCAACGATGCTTATACTATGTTTGTACAACGTTATATTGATTTTTTCCCAACCAACTGTTTCCAAGATAAAACCGTAGCAGTGTACGAACACTCTACCGTTGCTCGTGATATGCTCGGAGAAATCTTTGAAGGTCTGGGGGCAAAGGTCATTCGACTTGGTCGCTCGGAGCATTTCTTACCCGTTGATACCGAAGCCATTCGCCCTGAAGATGTGCAATTAGCCAAACAATGGGCAGATGAATATGATCTTGATTGCATTGTATCCGCCGATGGTGATGGTGATCGCCCACTGATCAGCGATGAAGATGGCAATTGGTTACGTGGTGATGTGGCAGGCATTTTATGCGCCAAATATCTCCATGCACAATCCATTGCAACGCCGGTGAGTTGTAACAGTGGCGTTGAAAAAAGCGGCTGGTTTAAACATATCGCACGCACCCGCATTGGTTCACCGTTTGTGATTGAAGCTATGAACAATGCCTTACAACAAGGTGATAGTCATGTTGTCGGCTACGAGGCCAATGGTGGTTTTTTAACCGCCAGTGACATTAAGGTGGAAGCTCGTAATTTAAGCGCATTACCCACCCGTGATGCCATCATTGTGCCTTTAACCATCCTTCTTATGGCAAGCCAGAAAAGCATGTCCATTTCTGAATTATTACAGACCCTACCCCAACGTTTCACATCCAGCGGTCGTCTAAAAAACTTCCCAACAGCATTAAGCGAAGAAAAATTATCACCTTTAAAAACTTCTTTTCCAGAGAAAAACATCACTGCCGCCCAACAGTTGTTTGCTAACATATTTGGTAATATCAAACATATTGATAACACCGATGGTGTTCGCATCACCTTCGACTCAGAAGAAGTGGTTCACCTGCGCCCATCTGGCAATGCTCCTGAGCTACGCTGTTATAATGAGGCTAATAGCAGCGAGCGCGCTGAGGCCATGAATCAACAATGCATGCAAATACTCTCAAAATGGAAAGATGAATTAACAGCGTAACTGCCAAAAAATAAAAAGACCGCTTTTAAGCGGTCTTTTTATGCCTACATATGTTAAAAGAAAAACACTATTAATATGCATTTTTATCAAAAAATCCCTTAAATACTGTTAAAAACACGATTTTTAAATCCAATAACACAGACCATAGACGAATATATTCCAAATCATATTCCACGCGCTTTTCCATTTTATCCAAGGTATCTGTTTCGCCACGCCAACCATTAATTTGTGCCCAACCTGTAATACCAGGCTTCACTTTATGTCGCCACATATAACCTTTAATCAATTTTCTATATTCTTCATTATGCGCTACCGCATGCGGGCGCGGACCAACAATGCTCATATGCCCCTGTAATACATTGATAAACTGCGGTAATTCATCCAAAGATGTTTTACGAAGAAACGCCCCCACAGGCGTGATACGAGCATCCCCTTTTTGAGCTTGTCGAATCGTCATATCATCATTATCACACACACTCATTGAACGGAACTTATAAACTTTAATACGTTCGCCGTTAAGTCCATAACGATCTTGTTTAAAAATAACAGAGCCAGGAGAAGTCACTTTAATCACCAGCGCAATCACCAGCATGATTGGCCAGATACATAATAAGATAAGGCTTGCCAAAAGCACATCTTCAATGCGTTTAATATCAATAGTATCAATAGGGTCAGACTCGATTGATTTTAGATTCTTGATATTTCTTTGATTTTCTATCACCACCCCTCCCCTTTGGCTCTACCTGACGTTTCGTAAGCGCTACAATCCTATCTTTAAACCTACCAGAGCCTAATACCCATGACTTGTTCGTAGCATGCCTTATTTCATCAAGCTTATCTGAACCAATATGACTGGCAAACAACCCTTTATAAACTTCACTACGCTCAAACTTAGTGGACCCCAAAGCCAAGTATAATTCATGCGGTTTAATCAGGCTGTTCTCCTCTCGCAATGCATTATAAGCATAACTAGACCATGGGTAGTTAGCAGGAGCGTCCACCATGCCTGCACGCACTGGATTTAATTCAATATAGCGTGAACATATTAACAAATAAGCCTCCGAATCCAACAGTGTCGCTTTGTACCGACCTTCCCACAATGTGCCTGTCCGCTTATACTTGTAATTGAAATACTGAACATAATAACGACCAACCGACTGCATCACTTTGCCTATACCGCCCTCTGTTTGCGGAGTTATAAGCAAATGAACATGGTTCGTCATCAAGACATAGGCATGAAGCTCACACTCAAAACGAATACAGGCTGTTTCAAGCTTTTCCAAATAAAACCTGCAATCATCATCAGACACAAAAATAACATCGCGGTTATTGCCACGTTGAATCACATGCTGTGGCTGCCCTGGAAAAATAAAACGTGGGTGACGACTCATTGATATATCACCTCTTCAAATAGAAAACGTGAAGCTTACAGCACGCATCAATCCAAATCAATCGAGTCTGACCCCATTGATT
>CAYPXU010000089.1:4576-7674 GCA_964414875.1 uncultured Zetaproteobacteria bacterium
TTAGAGTCTGATCACATTGATCTACCGTTACGGCAATACCCGTTGCGCCCTGAGGTGTGTCAAATCTTGAATACCACATTGAGGTTGATATTCAACAACCGACTCAAGCAACAATGCCCGTATACGCTCAACATCAAAATCTCGCGCTGCTTCCATAAAGTGCTGTTCCAATGCCTCAATTCTTGCTAAAGAAAGCATATCTTCTTCAGCGCGCATAATAAGCGGGTGTTGTGTTCCAAAAACATTATCACCAATCAACAACTCTTCATAAAGTTTCTCACCTGGTCTAAGACCCGTACATTCAATGCTAATATCGCCTTCGGGATGCTCAGCATTTTTGACCGTCAAGCCACTTAATAGAATCATCTTATGGGCCAAATCAATAATCTTGATGGGTTCACCCATATCCAACACAAAAACATCACCACCCTTGCCCATCGCCCCCGCCTGAATTACCAGCTGAGATGCTTCGGGTATGGTCATAAAATAACGGGTGATTTCGGCATGGGTCACCGTTACAGGCCCACCCTCTTTGATTTGCTTGGAGAATAGCGGCACCACCGAACCTGATGAACCCAGAACATTACCAAAACGCACCATGCAAATACGTGTTGAAGATTGACTGCTCGCCAAAGCTTGCAAACCCAACTCTGCCAAACGCTTGCTTGCCCCCATCACATTGGTAGGGCGAACTGCTTTATCCGTTGAAATCAAGACAAATGTCTCAACACCCGCAGCGATTGCAGCCTTGGCTGTGCGCCAAGTGCCCAACACATTGTTGATCACACCCTCAATCGGGTTGTACTCAACCAAAGGCACATGCTTATAAGCTGCCGCATGGTAAAGCGTCTGCACAGCAAACGTTTGACAAACATGTTCAACACGGCGCTGATGCGTCACTGACCCCAGCAAGGGAATAATCTCCACATCACTTTCCGCTATGCCCTTCAACTCTTCCTTAATAGAATACAAAGCAAATTCGCTTTGCTCAAAGAGCAGTAGCATCGTTGGCTTTTGACGTAGTATTTGGCGACAAAGCTCCGAACCAATCGAACCACCAGCACCTGTTACCATCACCACCTTGCCCACAATATTTTGCTGCAACAAGTCATCATTGGGTGCCACTGCATCACGACCCAGTAAATCTTCAATGCTCACGTCACGCACAGCATCCAACTGCACACCTTTTTTCGTTAACTCAGAAAAACCAGGTAATATCCGAACCTCTACAGGGTATGGCGCAAGCTTCTCCAAAACCTTACGACGCTGCCCTCTTGTCGCCGAAGGCATGGCAATAAACACCTGCTGCAAACCATAACGCTCAATCAGCCGCGCCACATCATCACATGCATAAACTTTAATACCTGCAATCTCATACTTCTCTAGGGCTTTATTATCATCAAGGAATGCAATGACCCGTGTATCTGCGGCATATTTCAAAGCAGTCGTGAGTTGCACACCTGCATCCCCTGCACCATATACAGCAACAACAACCTTAGATTTCATACTTATACCCAGCCCCCACCGCAGAACAAGGCGGCAGCCACCAACCAATAATAAAGAGAGCAACCAAAATATTATCAGTGAGGAGCGAGGGATACCATAGGGATCACCCAAAAGGAGGGCTACTCCAAACAATAAAGAGACTAACGATACAGAAGCAAAGATGGTCCAAATAGCCTGCATCCCCATATACTGAATCACTGCCCGATACATCCCCATACGAATAAAAACAGGAATTGCAAATGCAACAGCAAGGAAAAACCAAATTAACTTATCAGCACTAGGTACATACCAGCTACCCACACGAATAGACACCGCTAACCAAAGTGCCAGGATTAGCAATACAATATCGACTGCAATCAAGCCCATCCGCTTCTTCAAACGGCTACTCTGATGTAGTTTTAAAATCATTTTTTATCCTCAGCTTGAGCAGTCAATTTGAATCAATGCGAAACATCCTTTCGGAAAACAACCTTGATAAAGGTTACCCATAAAATATACATATCAAACCAGAATGATTGCTTCTTTAAATACTCTACTTCTAAATTAACTTTTTCAGGAATCGTTAGTTCATCGCGACCATTCACCTGCGCCCAACCAGTTACCCCGACCTGCAATCGATGCACACCTTTATCCGTGCGCAAAGCAATCAAGTCATCTTGATTAAACAAGGCAGGTCTAGGACCCACAAAACTCATGTCACCTTTCAATACACACCAAAGTTGCGGCAATTCATCCAAACTTGATTTGCGCAAAAAATCACCAATGGGGGTCAGCACACTTTTTGGATCCGCCAATAAATGCGTTGCCACAGCAGGTGTATCCACTTTCATACTACGAAATTTAGGCATGCTAAAAATATGATTATCTTTACCCACCCTATCTGACCAATACAAGGCAGGACCTTTGGATGTTAACTTAACCAACAGTGCCAGAAAAAGCATAGGCAGAGATGCAAAGATAAGAATCAATAAGCAAAAAAACATATCAAATATTCTTTTCATCTACGCCTACTTCATAAACATGTCGGCAAGTTTTAACATCGTGACAATTAAAATAATCGAGCCTATGGAAAATCGCATATTGGTATTGATTGCTTCACTAATTTTCAGTGAAATATTTGTTTCAAATTGATCCATTTTGGCTTCAAAAGTATTTAATCGCGCATTCACTCGCGTTTCAAGCAAGTTAAACTCACCCCGTAAACCATTAAATTCACCTTTAAGACTGCCAACATCAGCCGTCACTTCATTTAATTTCTGATCCAAATGGTTGATATGATTATACTGCGATTTCAACAGTAGGGTATTGATATCTTCCTGCGTCAAACCCTCACCACTGGTAAATTTCTTCTCAATTTCATTCACCGTCGGTTGAATCATCTCTATCAACATATCATCAACTTTGGTTTTATTCATCATGCACCTCAAAATACCAAGCATAGCAGGCAAACATTCACTGTTCACCCTTAGATATTTTTTTCAGTTGCTCATCCATGCTAATCACTGGTTTCCACCCCAACAACTCACGTGCCTTGGAGCTATCCACCTGCAACGATCCAAATAATCGCTTGGCAACATCCCCTTTACCCAAAA
>CAYPXU010000090.1:0-7565 GCA_964414875.1 uncultured Zetaproteobacteria bacterium
ATGATGATGCTGAAAAAATTCAAAGCGTACAAAACGCTATCGATTACGTAGCTGCCAAGGCTGAGTGATGACACAACGCGTTGTAGTGACGGGTGTTGGTTTAGTTACACCACTCGGTACAGGTACAGATAAAACATGGAATAACCTTATTGCTGGCGTATCTGGCATAGGGCGCATTACGCATTTTGATGCGGAAGCGGCTGGCATGGCTTGTACCATTGCTGGTGAAGTTCGTGATTTTGACGTTAACGCGTTTATAAACCGTAAAGATGCACGTAAAATGGATGCATTTATTCATTATGGTGTGGCTGCTGCGCAAATGGCGCTGGAGCAATCGGGTTTGGAAATTACGGAAGAAAATGCACATCGTGTGGGTGTAGGTATTGGTTCTGGTATTGGTGGCATGCCCGCCATTGAAAGAACCTTACGAGCCTATGATAAAGGTGGGGCGCGTAAAATATCCCCATTCTTTATTCCGATGACCATTATTAATATGGTCTCAGGTTGGGTATCTATGATGACGGGTGCAAAAGGTCCTAATGTGGCGACTGTAACAGCTTGTGCAACAGGCACACATGCTATTGGTGATGCATTTGAGATGATTGCTCGTGGTGATGTTGATGCTATGTTAGCAGGTGGTACGGAAGGTTGTATTTGTGAGTTGGCAGTCGGTGGTTTTTCAGCAGCCAGAGCATTATCTACACGCAATGCTGAGCCTGAAAAAGCTTCACGCCCTTGGGATAAGGATCGTGATGGATTTGTGATGGGTGAAGGGGCTGGTGTTTTGATGCTTGAATCACTGGAAACAGCCAAAGCCCGTGGTGCAAATATTCTTGCTGAAGTTGTTGGTTATGGTATGTCTGCTGATGCTTATCATATGACAACGCCTGCACCAGAAGGTGAAGGTGGGGCTCGTTGTATGAAAGCAGCCTTAAAACGTGCTAAATTAAACCCAGAAGATGTTGATTATGTGAATGCACATGGTACTTCAACACCTGCAGGTGATGTTTGTGAAACACAAGGTATTCAAGCGGCTTTTGGTCACCATGCCTCTAAACTGATGGTTTCTTCAAGCAAATCGATGACAGGACATTTATTGGGTGCAGCAGGTGGTATTGAAGCAGCATTTTCAGTATTGGCAGTACACAATGGCATTGTTCCTCCAACCATTAATTTGGATAATCAAGACCCTGCATGTGTATTGGACTATGTGCCAAATACGGCGCGTGAAGTTGCTATTGATGTTGCAGCATCGAATTCTTTCGGTTTTGGCGGCACCAATGCAACGGTTATTGTCCGAAAGTTCAACTGATTTAAATAAAGATACAAACATTTCCCTTTTTACACGGACTTTAAAAAGAACACTTCATATCAGTGAGGTGTTCTTTTCGTTTAAGGAGAAGTTTTGTGCCATTCTTGAAGATCCAAAGGGTGTGGGTAAACAATTTTTAGTGTCAAAAGCTGGTGTTTCCACATGGTTACAGCAAGGTGATGATGCAGAAGTGTTCTTTGATGCTTGGAAGCGACGTATACAACCTGCGTGTTGTGATTTTCCCGCGATTCAACAACTTATTTATGCTTCTTATGAGGTGTGTGGTGTATTAGAAAATTTACCACAAGCTAAAACATCGCCCGCCAGTGGTTTGCTGTGGTTACATGAGCCTGAATGGAGTATTTGTTTTGATAGTACATCCAATACAGTTTATTTGGCATCTCGTATTAGTGAGCAACAACTCGATGAGATTGAATGTTTATTGGCTGATGTGAGTTGTGTGGCCAGCTCTGATAAGCTTGTTACATCAGATGTTTATGAAACATCCGATGACTACTGCAACGCAGTAGAAAAAGTGAAAGAATATATTCGTGCGGGTGATGTTTTTCAGGCGAATATTGCTCGTTTTTGGCATATGGATTTTGATAAGCAGCAATTAATAGCACTTTATCAATATTTACGCCGTGTGAATGCCGCACCTTTTTCATGTTTTGTGCAGGCTGATGATTTAACCATCGTATCAGCTTCGCCTGAACGTTTATTCTCATTATCTTCGGATGGTATCGCAGAAACGCGCCCAATTGCTGGGACTCGGCGACGCAGTGAGGGTGATGAAGATGCTGTGTTACGTGATGAATTGTTACTTTCAGACAAAGAATGTGCTGAACATATTATGTTGGTTGATTTAGAACGTAATGATTTGGGGCATGTTTGCGTGCCGGGCAGTGTTGAGGTGAATGAACATATGATGATTGAGCAATATGCTACGGTACAACATATTGTTTCCAATGTTCGCGGACGCTTGGCAGAAGGGCATGATGTGGTTGATTTGTTTCAGGCGATGTTTCCTGGTGGTACGATTACAGGTTGCCCAAAGGTGCGCTGTATGGAAATTATTCATGAGTTAGAGCATCAGGCACGTGGCCCTTATACAGGTAGTATTGGTTATATTGCATGGGATGGCAGTGCTGATATGAATATTTTAATTCGCACATTTTGGCATGATGGCGATGAGCTACATTGGGCTGCTGGAGCTGGTATTGTGGCAGATTCAGAGCCTGAAAAAGAGCGTGTTGAAACAGAGCACAAAGCCGAAGGTTTGTTGCGAGCTTTGCATCACCAATGATTATGTGCTTTTTTTCAAGCCCTCTTCAATAGCAAGAATTTGAGTTTCTAAGCCTACCGCATCTTCAATGTTAATCTGAAAAGCGATACCACTGCCAGGTGTTTTCTTAAAACCACCCACTTCAGATATTTTTTCAAGGATGGTTCTGCCTAGGTGTTCTTCGACAATAAACATCAGCATATTGCGTTGGGTTTCAAGGTTAAGCCCAAAAAAGGTGTGCTGAGGTTTAAGGCCTTCACCTCTAGCATCAGATACAATTGTTGCGCCTGTAGCTCCAGCATCGCGGGCAGCCTGCATAATTTTATCGGTTTTGGTGTCTTCAATAAAGGCAATGATCAGTTTAAATTTCATAGTTTCTCCTTGTTCTTTTGACGATATTCCATCCAAGATGAGACTTGGGCATAGCATAAAACACTGATAATCGGGAATACGCTGGCAAAAGCGATAAGCCCGAAGCCATCAATCATGGGGCTGCGACCAGGAATTGTGCTGGCTAAGCCCAATCCAAGTGCTGCCAATAAAGGCACTGTGACAGTCGAAGTGGTTACGCCGCCCGAATCATATGCCAAAGGAATAATTGTTTTGGACGCGAAGAATGTTTGAATGATAACGATGATATAAGCCACCATAATAAATGACCATAAAGGGCCGCCTGTAACAATACGCAAGCAACCAATGGCTACGCCAGTTGCTACACCAAGCCCTACGGCAATGCGCAAACCAAATGCAGAGATAGAGCCTGCTGAAATTTCTTGGGCTTTTAAGGCAACCGCAATCAATGCAGGTTCGGCAAATGTGGTGGCAAAACCAATGAAAAAACCGAATAGGTAGACCCAACCATAGTCTGACCAAAGATAGTCACCAATGATGCCATCAGGATATAGAAATGCAGGGTCGGTTAACTGTTTTGCCATGGTATCGCCAAGTGGAAAGATGGCTTCTTTTAAGCCTACAAGAAAAAGAGCCAAACCAATAATTACAAAGCAGAGACCTTTGATGACCTGTGAAATACGAGCAATGGGTTGTTTTAAAATAACATATTGAAAAAAGAATAGCGTGAGAATGATGGGCATGACATCCCAAACTGTGCGCCAAAGCGTGATGCCAAGTAGTGTGAGAAATTCGCTCATGGTAATACAATCATGCCATATATCATGACAAATAGCATCGGCATTAATGATGCAAATGCAATAAGTCCAAAACCATCAATAATAGGATTGCGTCCAGCAATGGAGGAAGCAAGACCAATGCCCAATGCTGTAACAAGTGGTACAGTAATCGTAGAGGTGGTAACACCGCCTGAATCATAGGCAATACCGATGATTTCTTGGGGGGCAAATGGCGTGAGAAGTTGAACCATTAAATAACCAGCAATAATCATGACTGGTAATGACCAACCGCGTAAAATACGCAATACACCGAGGAAAATAGCCAATCCGACAGATAAAGCGACGCTTAAACGTAAACCATTGGCATAGGAGGACTTATCTGCTTCACTGGAGCCAATTAACTGTGCTTGGGCTGCAATATCAGCAGCTTTTCCTGCGATGGCAATCAGAGCTGGCTCAGCGATGGTTGTACCAAAACCAAGTAAAAATGCGAATAATAAAAGCCAAAACAAACTACCTTTTTTGGCAAATGAATAAGCTAGCTTTTCGCCCATGGGGAATAAAGCTAGCTCTAAGCCTTGGATAAACAGCGCCAAACCAAACAGCACACAAACAAAGCCTGTTAACATGGCTGGTAAGTTGGGGACAGGTTGATGCAAGACAAATAGTTGGAAGATGACAATCACCAAAACAATTGGAGCCAAATCTCGTAAGGCACCAAGAAGAGGTTTCAAAAATGCCTGCAATTGTGGCTGCATAAGTGTCACGTACTTCCTTATATTATTTGTTTAGTCACCCGTAGCAATACGATCTACCAACTCTTTTACTGTTGGGATGTAACCATCCTTGTAAAAAGGATCTGTACCAAAGCGATAAGCTGCATGCCCTGCAAACATGAGGTTGTGTTCAAGCTCACCATCGTGGGCAACAGATTGTAGGGTTTTCTGAATACAAAAGCTACGCGGATCAGCCTTTCTTCCAGTCGTGCCAAGCTCGTTGGCAGCCCAGTTAGAAAAGGCGCATTGTGATAGGCAGCCCATGCAATCCAATTGATCTTGACGAATTTCTTGGGCTTTATCTTTATCGACAAAAATCAATGTTGAATCAGGTGTTAGCAAAGCCTTGGTGAAACCATCTTTGATCCAGTCTTTTGCACTTTGAGCATCACCTTTGGTGATATATACCTCTTTATTGCGCACGCCAAATGTAAATACTTCACTATGATCACCTGATGCATGGTCCATAAAAGAAATTTCGCGATCTGAGCGTTCATAGAGCTCATGTAGAAAACGATTGTAAATGGCAGATGAATAAAAGCCTGTGGGTGAAAATTTATTTAACTTTATATCGCCTTCTTTTAAGTTTAAAAGACGTTGTTTCCAGACATCGGAAATAGGACTTTCTTGGGTTAATAGTGGACGTGTACCATATTGGAATACGATAGGGCCAATTTCATCATTGTTTAGCCAATCAGACCATTCGCGCAAACACCATACACCACCAGCCATAATAATAGGCACTTCATGCAGGCCAAATTTATTCATAGTTTGGCGCAATTCTACGATACGAGGGTAGGGAGCTTGTGGTTTGTTTGGATCTTCTGAATTAGATAGACCATTGTGCCCACCAGCCAACCAGGGATCTTCATATACCACACCACCCAGCCATTCAGGGTGCTTTTTATAGGAGCGCAACCACAGCGCACGAAATGCACGAGCCGATGAAATGATAGGGTAATAATGTACACCATAAGAAGCAGCCAGTGGTGCGAGTTTAAAGGGCATGCCTGCACCGCATGTTACGCCATGAATAATGTCACCAGCTTTATCAAGAACGCCTTTCAAGATACGTTCAGCACCGCCCATTTCCCATAATACATTCATATGAATGCGGCCATTGCCCTCGGCAACTTCATGGGCAATTTGGGCTTGTTTGATGCCGCCAGCAATGCCCTGTGCAACCAATTCTTCAAAACGTGCTTTACGACTTTTACCATGATAGACAGTACGGATTACATTGCCTTGATCGTCTACATTATCGGCATTTACAGCCGAAAAAGTGCCTACACCACCAGCCTTTGCCCATGCGCCCGTTGTTTGACCGTTCGAAACAGCAACACCTTTACCTCCTTCGATAAGAGGTAGCACTTCTTTGCCAGATAGGATCATAGGGGGTAGGTGAAATGACATGGTATTCCTTTATATTTCATCTTCGTCTACACTCGGTAGATTTAGATTTTCATAGTATTAGGCGTTGACTCTAAATCCTCTCGCCAGCATCGCAAGTCTCATCTGATTTGCTTGAAGATAATATACAATATGATAAGCCTATTTAAAAGGATGTTGTTTTGTAGTGTTGCGGGGCATAGTTGTTGATGTATTACTTTTTGTTAAAGTGATGAAATTATTTATTGTGGGTAAGGTGTCATCATATGTTTGAAATTGATCAAAGTATTATGTTTTTTTCTATTATATTATTATTTGTGGTGGTTTTGTGGTGGTTACAATATCAGCGTCAAAAGCAGGTAATTTCAGCGTTAAATCAAACCGTTCAAGAATTTGAAGAGGATATTGTGGCGCAAAAGCAATTGATTGATATACACATGCAAGATTTGACCGCACAAATGGTTAGCCATGCTTCGTTAAATGAATGTGTGCGACATGCTGAAAAAGACGTTGAAAGTTTGACAGTCCAACTGTCTGAAAAAAATACAATGATCAATGATTTGAATGCAAAGTTATCTGATTATAAATCAGATATGGGCAAGCTCGAAACAAGATTAATAGAAGAACGTAAATCATCGATTGAAAAGCTAGAATTACTTAATGAGGCAAAGTCTAAACTGGGCAATGAGTTTAAAGTTCTTGCCAATCAAATTTTTGAAGAAAAGGGCAAGGTTTTTGATCAACAAAATCGCAACAGCTTGGATGAAGTGTTAAAACCGATGCGGGAACAGTTGGGTGATTTTCGCAAACGTGTGGATGAAATTCATACCGATGATAGCAAAGAGCGCGCTTCACTCAGGGAGCATTTAAGCCAGCTTAAAGACTTAAACCAACAAATGAGTGCTGACGCATTGAACTTAACGCAGGCATTAAAAGGTGAGAGCAAAGCGCAGGGTAATTGGGGTGAAATGATTTTGGAACGCATTTTAGAAACTTCTGGCTTGCGTGAAGGGCATGAGTTTGCCCGTGAACAATCATTTACGGGTGAAGATGGTAAGCGTCTGCGTCCTGATGTGGTGGTATATATGCCTGGCGATAAGCAGGTGATTATTGATTCTAAGGTGTCTTTGACCGATTATGAACGTGCAGTTTCTGCCTGTGATGATGGTGAGCGAAAGATTGCACTTACCGCGCACTTAAGAAGCATGAAAATGCATATTCAGGGTTTATCCAGTAAAAGATATGACCACCTTCCCAATGTGCATTCACCCGACTATGTGTTGATGTTTATGCCTATTGAAGGCGCTTATTTGATGGCGATTGAGGCTGATAGTAGTATTTTTGAAGCAGCTTTTGAGCAGCGGGTGGCAGTGGTTACACCGTCAACATTATATGCGACATTGAAACTTATTGAACAGCTTTGGCGTTATGAACGGCAAAGTGAAAATGTGGTGAAATTGATTGATAGAGCGAGTAAATTACACGATAAGATGGCTGTTTTTGTGGAGTCATTTGAAGAGATAGGTAGTCGATTGGATCAAGCCCAAGCTGCTTATGGTACGGCGCTGGATCGCATTAAATCCGGCAGGGGTAATGTTATCAGTCAAATTGCTACATTGGGTAGGGCAATCGCATTAAAATTAAGCCTTACCTAATAGTAGTGCCTCCATATA
>CAYPXU010000091.1:0-7473 GCA_964414875.1 uncultured Zetaproteobacteria bacterium
GTTATATCTGGCATATCCCAGCCTAAATCTACATGAATCGATGCTACCAAAGCCATAAGTCACCCCATATTCCTAAATAAATTGAATGCATACTATAGCCGTTTATTAAAGCAGATAAAACCATACAAACTTCAGGACAAAAAAAGGGAGCCGCATAGCAGCTCCCTAGTCGCACGGGGTGTGCGATCTTCCGCGACTCAACTAATGAATCGCAATAGCTTTGGGTTTCGCACTTTCCAGTTTAGGCAAACGCACTTGCAAAACACCATCCTTCATATGGGCATCTACTTTCGCTGCATCCACATTGCGTGGTAAGTTAAAGCTACGTGAGAAGTGCCCATACATACGCTCTACACGATGTACATGTTCTTCTTTCACATCTTTTTCATAGCGACGTTCACCTGACAAAGTCAAAACACCATCTTTTACTTCCAGTGTCACATCTTTTTTATCTACACCTGGCAATTCTGCTTGCACCAATAAAGCCTCATCTGTTTCACGGACATCGACTCTAGGCATCCATTGCCCTTCTCTAGCATCCATTACAGGAAGGCTTACATCGCCCAAAATATCACTGAGCTGATGCTGTAAATTTTCAAGGTCATGCCAAGGAGACCATGGTCGTAAAGTCATAATAACCTCCTATCCAACTCAACACGGCAGTTCATGCTGCTTATACCTATGTTATAGGCATATAAAACCTGCTTTTCAAGTAGCTATTGTTGCTTTGAATACAAAACATCCAAACTACTCCAAATGTAATGATCATTTCTCCAAAATTAACTATAGGGAAGTAAATTTCACCCACTCTATTTGCCCCAAATGCACCAATAAGCTTTACCCTGAACTCGTCATAAAAAGCTAATAATGAAAGGCATGCTTATTACAGATACCTCTGCATAATATTTCCTCGTTTTTTAGAGGAATAGTGTCATCAAGCGCATAAAACGCTATGCTTCGCGCCGATTTCAAAGGTTACGAGGATATTATGAGCTTATTAGAACACATCGAGAAACGTCGTACCTTTGGCATCATTAGTCATCCCGATGCAGGTAAAACCACCCTTACTGAAAAGTTATTATTGTTCGGTGGTGCTATTCAGATGGCTGGGGCTGTAAAATCACGGAAAACCAGCCGCCATGCCACATCTGACTGGATGAAAATTGAGCAAGAGCGTGGTATTTCTGTGGCTTCATCCGTCATGAAATTCAATTACTGCGTTGATGGTTGCGAATACGACATCAACTTACTCGACACCCCAGGTCACCAAGATTTCTCGGAAGATACCTACCGCGTACTCACCGCAGTGGATTCAGCCATGATGGTCATTGATTCAGCCAAGGGTGTGGAAGCGCAAACCCAAAAGCTGATGGAAGTATGTCGTATGCGTAATACACCCATCATTACCTTTATCAATAAAATGGATCGTGAAGGTCAAGAACCACTCGATTTATTGGCTGAAATTGAAGACAAACTACAAATTGAATGCGCCCCTCTTTCTTGGCCAATCGGCATGGGAAAAGCATTCAAAGGTGTTTACAACCTTTATAAAAAACAATTACATATCTTTAAGCCAGGCAGTGATGATCTTGAAGATGCCATTGTCATTGAATCACTTGATGATCCAAAACTTGATGAGCTGATTGGTTTGCAGGCCGATGATTTGCGTGATGATATTGCATTGTTGGAAGGGGCTGCCAATCCGTTTGATTTAGATGAATTTCTTAAAGGCAGTCAAACACCTGTATTTTTTGGTTCTGCAATTAATAATTTTGGCGTGCGCGAATTGCTAAATGCCTTTGTTGAATTTGCACCATCTCCTGCGCCGCGCGAATCTGAAACGCGTTTGGTCAAACCCGATGAAAAAGACTTCTCAGGTTTTTGTTTCAAAATCCAAGCCAATATGGATCCAGCTCATCGTGACCGCATTGCATTTTTCCGTATTTGTTCAGGTAAATTCAGCAAGGGTATGACTGTCCGCCATCACCGCATTGAGAAGAATGTAAAAATTCCTAATGCGACGATTTTTATGGCACAAGATCGCGCCCATGTCGAAGATGCTTATGCTGGTGATATTATCGGCATCCATAACCATGGAACCATTCGTATTGGCGATACCTTTACCAGCAAAGAGCCATTGAAATTTACAGGTGTGCCAAACTTTGCGCCCGAAATGTTCCGTCGCATTCGTTTGAATGATCCGATGAAACGCAAACAACTGCATAAAGGCTTGGTGCAACTCTCCGAAGAAGGCGCAGTACAAGTATTCAAAACCAATTTGGGTGGCGATTATATTTTGGGTGCTGTGGGCGTATTGCAGTTTGATGTGACTGTTGAACGTCTAAAATCTGAATACAAAGTCGATGCAGCTTATGTATCCACTGATTTTCAAGTAGCACGCTGGGTCACCTGTGAAGATGATAAAAAACTTGCTGAATTTACCCGTTCATTTGATGCCAATTTGGCAGAAGATGGTGATGGTTTCCTCACCTATTTAGCCCCAAGCATGTGGAAATTAAACTACACCATCGAACAATGGCCTGACATCACCTTCCATAAAACCCGAGAACAAATCTAAACCATGCTCCTCCCTGTTATAACTGCACCAAAGCTTTGCTTTATAAAATGGATAAGCGAAGTAACACTCGCCCATTTTTATAAAGCAAAGCGCAGGAACATGCAGGTATCTAGGGTCGCTTTCTTTGCTTCGTTTCTTTTCGACAAAAGAAATGAAGGCACTTCTGTATATGTCGCAAAATCATGAAAATTTGGGTCGATGCCGATGCCTGTCCAGTGGTCATCAAAGAAATTCTCTTTCGTGCTGCACAGCGCAGGAAAATAACCACAACCTTGATTGCCAATAGTCCCATCCGCATCCCTAAATCTGAACATATCCATATGTTGCAAGTTGGCAAAGGTTTTGATGTCGCAGATGATGAAATCGTGGAACAAATGGAGTCTGGCGATTTGGTCATCACCAGCGATATTCCCTTGGCTGCCGATGTACTCGAAAAAGGCGGTTATGCTTTAAGCGTACGTGGTGAAATGTTTTCATCTGGAACGATTAAAGCCAAACTTAATGTGCGCGACTTTATGGAGACTATGCGTGCCAGCGGTTTGCAAACAGGTGGCTCCGCAGCCCTCAATCAAGCTGATCGCCAAGCCTTTGCCAATAAACTTGACACACTCCTAACCAAGCTACAAAAGCATTAAGACTGGCGCATATAAATAGCAAAATCGATTTTTAAATAATCGTCCATTAATGTGCAATCTGGACATAAATCCTGACAGAATTTCAATATATCATTGGGTATTTGGCTGTGTAAATCATGTGCTTTTAAAAAGCGTGCATCCAGCATATTAAAAGCCACACCTTTCCGACATAATTGATACATACGTTCAATCACACGTTTAGCATAAGCAGACTCATCATGAAGTTGTTCATTCAAAGAGCCTGAAAGAATCACCCAATCAAAGCTCTGCTCTTGAAAATCCATATCAAACAAATCACCTGATAACAATACAGAATCTGGATGGCGAAGCTTCGCCTCTTCCAATATATCAGGTGATAAATCTAGACCTGTATAATCCAGTGGGCATTGGTTTAATTCACTCCAAGATTTAAAATCACCAAAACCACAGCCCACATCCAATACTGAATCATTAGCTGCTATACCAATATCCGCCAATACTTTAAAACAAGTTTCCTGAATCTCTCGACCACTCCAATAAAGCGCATTGGGATGATAACCATGCCTTGTTAGGCTATCGCGGTGCCTATTAATAATGCGTTTGCGCTGCGTTGCATCCATCTCCCTATTTGGTTAAGGACATAAAAATTTGAGGTAGTTTTTCAGGTAGTTTATCCACATGATCAATCACCGTGTACTGACGACCAAAAATATCCGCTACATATTCATCAGCTTTGGCATCCATATTGATACAATAACTGTAAATCCCCTTTTCTTGCAGCTCAACCACCGCTTGACGGGTATCTTGAATCAATAATTGATCATCATCGACATCAATATCCGCAGGCTCACCATCAGTCAGCACAAGCATCAATTTTTTATCCGCTTTTTGGGCTTCGAGATAATGTGCTGCATGACGCATGGCGGCTCCCATGCGTGTGGAATACTGCGCTTCCATGGCGGACAAACGCCCTTTCACATCATTGCCAAAAGGCTCGCTAAAGCCTTTGATATGTGCATAACGAACATGATGACGGGTATCTGAATTAAAGCCTGCAATGGAAAATTTATCGCCCAGCTTATCAATCGTCCAAGCCAATAAAGTCACAGCTTCTTGCGCAAGTTCAAGGATACTTTGCGAGCTTCCTTTAGCTTTTTCATTCAAAGAATGTGATAAATCCACCACCAACATCACTGCAATATTACGGCCATCATTTTTATGACTCATATTGATACGCATATCAGGTTGCGAACCACTTTTTAAATCAATCAAGGAACGAATTGCCACATCCAAATCAAGTTCAGAGCCTTCTTCTTGGTAACGCACACGCACTTTTTCCTGTGGTTTTAAGGCATCCAAAATAGCTTTAAGGCGTTTTGCCAAAGCAGAATGCTTTTCAAGAATCTTATCCACCACTTGCACATTACCTTGTGGATGTACCGCCTCATACACACTCACCCAATCAGGGCGATAGGTCTGGCTAGCATAATCCCATTCATGGTAATGGCGCGGAGGCAAAGCATTGATATCATCACGTTCTTGATTTTCAAGATGCTCAAAAGTATCTTCTTCATCATCACCTTGCTCGATATAAATCCACAAGGCTCGGTTATCATCACGGTAATCCACTTCTGTATTATCAAAGTAAATATTCGGCGATAAATCGGTTTGACGGCGTGTTTTGGCAATAAATGACAGTGCTATATCTGCCATATCGGGCGTACTTGACTCACCTGCTTTCATCGCATCAAAAAACCGTTGCACAAAGCCTTTAATGACTTCATTTTTTACCTTAAAATCAGGGTCAAGAATAGCCCGCGACAACAAAGCCAAGCGTAAACGGATTAAGGATACATCCGTACGCTCTAAATCTGCTTCATTGGGTACGGGGTGCAATGCTAAAAATAATTTCCGCAATCCAGGAAACTGCTGCATCGCCAAGTATTCCACACGTGAATCTTCAAACAACTCAACTGCAACACGCTGAAAAGGACTCCAGTTATCTACAACAACCTTACTACTCCACTTACGATGCGCCGCAATATGTGCCAATACCGCACGATAACGATTGATACCACTCACACCATTCAAATCATCATAAACATCAGGCAAACGGATGCCATAATCATCATAATAAGGCATAGGTTTACGCAATTCATCAAAAATCAATGAATATGGCACCAAATAATCACCATCTTGCCACAAACTACGCAAATACAAATCCAACTGGCGCTCATGATCGACCAATAACGTGCCATGTTGCTCACGCTGCATTACGGCTACCGAATCAGGAGATTGCAGGCTAAAATAATCTTTTTGGCGTTCGGGATGATTGCTGTAATAGCGCGTGCCATAATCAATCCAATTGCCAAAGCCTTCCAAGCTTAATTGCGACAACAAACGCGGCGCTTGCTCCAATAATAGAGGCAAGCCTGGGCTTGGGAATGTGGTATGATGACCATGCACCGAAGCCGTTGTATCAGCAATCATCTTCTTCAAAATGTCAAAATATTGATGAATTTGTTCTGAACTATGCAAACGGCGCGACACCGCCGCTAACGACTGTAAAAATGGCTCAATTGCCTTGAAATTTGTGTTCGTGGATAAAAAAAGCACAAAATCTTTCACATCCGCAAAAATACCTTCGCCCACCAAGCTTGCTACTTCAGGCATTTCTTCCAAATAGACTAAAAGCGGCTCAACACCACGCCCCATCTTGCCAATAAAGCGTCCATTCTCGATATAGGCATGTACAGCATCTTCAGATACTGCTGCCTTAGCTGCTGCAATACATGCGTCAAACACTTCATTTGCTGCAGGAAAACGACAGTTTAACTGTTGCCAATAAGCTTCTGCTTTTTCAGAGCGTACAATCGGTTCTTCATTCATAACGCCAACCGTTACGCAAAGATGGTATCAATAGCATGATCCAACGTGACTCGAATATCTGCATCATCAGTAATTGGACGCACCAATGCCATACGACATGCGGCTTTTTCTTCAACACCACCTTTGATAAGCGTTGCAGCATAGGTTAATAGGCGTGTCGAAATACCTTCATCCAAGCCATGACCTTTTAAATTACGTGCAGCTGCACCGATTTTAACCAGTTTTGTTGCCAACTCAGCTTCAATACCCGTTTCTTTGACAACAATAGATGTCTCGGTGGCTTCGGATGGATAGTCAAACTCAAATCCTGTAAAACGTTGTTTGGTCGATTGTTTCAAATCTTTCATCATACTCTGATAACCAGGGTTATAAGAAATGACCAATTGAAAATCTTCATGTGCTTGAATTAACTCACCTTTCTTATCCAAAGGTAATGTGCGACGATGATCGGTCAAAGGATGAATCACTACCGTTGTATCTTGACGTGCTTCCACAATTTCATCCAAATAACAAATCGCACCGATGCGAGCAGCTGTTGTCAAAGGACCATCCAACCAACGTGTACCATTGGCATCAAGCAAATAACGGCCCACCAAATCCGAAGCAGTCATATCTTCATTACATGCCACAGTAATCAATGGTTTACCAAGCTTCCAAGCCATATATTCAATAAAACGTGATTTACCACAACCTGTTGGACCTTTCACCATCACAGGTAAACGTGCCGCATAAGCAGCTTCATAAAGTTCAATCTCATCGGATTGTGCTTGATAAAATGGTTCTTCGTTAATGTTATACTGTGCTTGATCGCTCATGAAAATCCCCTTAAAAGTTGTATGACGAATTATAGACAATAAATAAAAAATAACATGCTTATAATTTTTATGGAACCCATAAATATTATTGATATAACTATACCATTCAAGTTTTGCTATTTAGACTTGCCGACATGGCTACTTTACTTTTTAAATTACGCAGCGTTCCCGATGATGAAGCTGAAGATATTCGCATACTACTCACAGAAAATAGTATTGATTTCTATGAAACCACTGCTGGAAGCTGGGGCATCTCAATGCCAGCCCTATGGCTGCACAACAAAAATCAACAGGAACAAGCCAAAGAACTTATTACAAACTATCAAAAAGAGCGTGCAACACATGCCCAGAAAACCTATGCCAAACAATGTGATGATGGCAGTCAGCGCACAGTATTCCATATCATTCAAGAAGCTCCGCTGAAATTCTTTATGTATCTCTTTGGCATTATTTTTGTACTTTATTTAGCCACCATTCCAGTCAGCTTTTTATTCTCTTCATAAACAGCCATCATTAATGCAGTGTAACTATTCAGCATAGTTACAAATGAGAAGTAACGGTTCAGATTATCTCTGTT
>CAYPXU010000092.1:0-7444 GCA_964414875.1 uncultured Zetaproteobacteria bacterium
CTGGCTGTGGATGAGCTGTTTGCCAATATTATTGATCATGGTTATGGCGACACACTAGGTAGGGTTCAGTTTGAAAGTAAAATACATAACAATGATGATGGCATGCAGGAATTACACTTTGTGTTTCGTGATTATGCGCCCGTTGTAGATATTGCGGGCTGGGATTGTGGGCATGATACGCAGTGTAGTGCTGCTGATATTAGCCCTGGCGGATTGGGTGTTCAGTTGATTCATTCGATTATGGATGTGGTAGAGCATGTGGCGTTAGATGATGGTAACCAGTGGACGCTTATTTATATATGTAAGCAAGATGTAAAGGGAGTGGGTGATGAAGCTTGATGTAACGGTAGAAAAAAGTGATACGGACGTAGTGCAAGTTGCTGTGCAAGGAACTGTGAATATACATACGTCACCGCAGCTTCGGAATGCGTTAAAGCCCTTATTTATAGATCAAAATAAAGAAATTCATGTGCAATTATCTGGGGTGCCATTTATGGATTCATCGGGCATTGCAACTTTGGTGGAAGGTTTGCAGTGGGCGCGCCACTCAGGCGGGTCTTTTGTGCTGCATGATTTGCAGGCAACGGTTCGGGATGTGTTTTCTTTGGCAAAGCTGGATAGTGTTTTTGATATTGCAGAAGCTGATGTTGAGGGGCAGGCATGAGTTATGTGGATTTGCGGGCGTTTGTGCAAGACCTTGAAAAGCGTGGTTTATTAAAACGAATTTCAACAGCGGTTAGTACAGAGTTAGAAATCACGGAGATCTCTGATCGGGTATTGCGAGCCGCTGGTCCTGCATTGCTGTTTGAAAATGTAAAAGGCTACGACATGTCTGTATTGACCAATCTGTTTGGCACAGCTGATCGTATTGCCTTGGGTATGGGGCGAGAATCTGCGGGTGAATTACGTGAAGTGGGTGAGTTGCTTGCGTATTTAAAAGAACCCGAGCCTCCCAAAGGTTTGAAAGATGCTTGGGAGAAGTTTCCGATTCTGAAAAAAGTCATGCATATGAACCCCAAGCTTGTGAAAAAAGCAGCCTGTCAGAAGATTGTCATCGCGGGTGATGATGTAGATTTGGATATGTTGCCGATTCAAACATGCTGGCCAGAAGACGTTGCACCGTTGCTTACATGGGGTTTGGTGGTCACCAAAGGCCCGAATAAAGATCGCCAGAATATGGGGATTTATAGGCAGCAAAAGATTGCTAAAAATAAGCTGATTATGCGTTGGTTAAAACATCGTGGTGGCGCACAAGATCATCAAGAAGCTAAAAAATCAGGTGCGACACGGTTTCCATGTGCGGTGGTGATTGGTGCAGATCCTGCAACGATTTTAGCTGCTGTGACACCCATCCCAGATACCTTATCTGAATATCAGTTTGCTGGTTTGTTGCGTGGTAAGAAAACCGTATTAACGGATTGTGTGAGTATTCCGCTGCAAGTTCCAGCATCGGCTGAAATTGTGTTGGAAGGCTATGTTTCTTTGGATGAATACGCCGAAGAAGGGCCTTATGGTGATCACACCGGCTATTACAATGAAACTGAGATGTTTCCTGTGTTTACCGTTGAGGCTATCACCATGCGTGAAGATGCGATTTACCACTCTACACACACAGGTAAACCGCCTGATGAACCTGCCATTTTGGGCTTGGCATTTAATGAAGTGTTTGTACCAATTTTGAAGAAACAGTTTCCTGAAATTGTCGATTTTTATCTGCCGATGGAGGGCTGCTCCTACCGTGTGGCTGTGGTATCGATTAACAAGGGTTACGCTGGTCATGCCAAGCGTGTGATGTTTGGTATTTGGTCATATTTAAGACAATTTATGTACACCAAGTTTATCATTGTCGTGGATGCTGATGTGGACTGCCGTGATTGGAAGGAAGTGATTTGGGCAATCTCGACACGTTGCGATCCAGTGCGTGATTTTACCATGGCTGAAAATACGCCGATTGATTATCTTGATTTTGCCTCGCCGATTGCAGGTCTTGGCTCGAAAGTCGGTATAGATGCCACCAATAAATGGGCTGGCGAAACTGAGCGTGAATGGGGTCGACCCATTGAGATGACAGATGAGGTTAAAATGCGGGTAGATGATATGTGGGATGATTTGGGGCTTGATGCGTAACTTAACCTTCTGGACCTTGGGAAGTGAATTTTTAGCTTATGCCTATATCATCCCATTTTCAATTTAGATAAGGTTCGGGCATGGATATTCAACAACAACTCGTATTATTATCTCGCGGCACGCTAGAGGTGCTTCCCAAAGGTGGCCTGGAAGCCAAATTAAAATTGGCAGAGAAAGAGAATCGCCCTTTACGCATTAAAGCTGGCTTTGACCCGACCGCACCAGATTTACACTTGGGGCATACCGTATTGCTTGAAAAACTACGGCAATTTCAACAATGTGGGCATCAAGTTGTATTTTTGATTGGTGATTTCACGGGCATGATTGGTGATCCAACTGGTAAAAATGAGACACGCCCACCATTGACCAAAGAAGATGTGCTTGCCAATGCTGAAACATACAAGCAGCAGGTATTTAAAGTGCTGGATGTTGATAAAACGGAAGTGCGCTTTAATTCGGAATGGTTTGGTAAGATGAGTGCAGCGGAAATGATCGCCTTGGCAGGTAAAGCGACGGTAGCACGCATGCTTGAGCGTGATGATTTTGAAAAGCGTTATAAAGGTGGTCAATCTATTGCTATTCACGAATTCTTGTACCCATTGGTGCAGGGGTTCGACTCGGTTGCCTTGGATGCGGATATTGAGCTTGGCGGTAACGATCAGAAGTTTAACTTATTGATGGGTCGGCAATTGCAGGAATCACATAAGAAAATCCCGCAGATTATTATAACCATGCCATTGCTTGAAGGTTTGGATGGTGTGAATAAAATGTCTAAATCGTTGAATAATTATATTGCTATTGAAGATGCCCCGAGCGACCAGTTTGGCAAGGTTATGTCTGCATCTGATGATTTAATGCTACGCTATTATGAGTTGCTGACGGACGTGAATTTAGATGACATCAAAGCTATGCATCCGATGGAAGCCAAGAAGCAATTGGCAGCGCGCATTGTGGCACGCTTTCATGGTGACGATGCTGGCAAAGCAGCACGTGATGGTTTTGAAAAGCAATTTGCCAAGAAAGAAGTGCCCGATGATATTCCAGAAGCAACGATTGCTGCAGAGGATGGTAGTTTGTGGCTGGTAAAAGCCTTGAGCCAAGCGGGGCTTACCCAGTCCAACGGTGAGGGTATGCGTTTGGTGAAGCAGGGGGCTGTTGCGGTGGATGGGATAAAAGTCACCGATAAAGATTTTTCTCTTGGTTTAGGTTCGTATCTTATTAAGTGTGGCAAACGTCGTTTTTTGAAATTGGAAGTGACGGCATGACTATACCTTACCAGTTTGAAGTAACGGTATTGCCTGAATATATGGGCGAACATTCGGCTCCTGAATCATCACAATTTGTATTTGCTTATCATATCACCATTCGCAATGTTGGTAGTAAAAGCGCAAGGCTCATGCAGCGACATTGGTTGATTACCGATGCCAATGCCAAGGTGGAAGAAGTGCAGGGCGATGGCGTAATAGGTGAGCAGCCGATGATTAAACCTGGAGCTGAACATGCGTACAGTAGCTTTTGTGTTTTAGAGACCCCATTGGGTTGCATGCAAGGAAGTTATCAAATGTTGGGGGAAGACGGAAAACGTTTTAATGCGGATATTCCAGTGTTTACCTTAGCAAAAGCAGGTGTGTTACATTAGTTTGAAGTCGTTAATAAAAGAGGAGAAGTAAGATGAAGAGATTAAACTTATTGGCTGTTGCCATGTTGATGTGTGCAGGCACAGCTTCAGCAGGGTCTTGGACAGATAGCGTTGATGAAAGGGCGGATGCTTTGGCATCACAATTGAAAGGCAATAATAGTTACCATGCACACTTGGCACGTGAACTTGCTGATGTGGCGATAGAAGAAAAATATCAGCATGATATTTCTGTTGCTCATGCTTTTATGAATAAAGCTGAAGAATATGCTGCACAAGCTGGGGGTTCAAAATGAAACGGATTTTTTTATTAGCTGCATGTGCATCAATCACAGCTTGTTCTGGGCATATTGCATCGACGCAAATTAGTGAGTTGGATGAGGCTCGCGCAATGATTCAAAAAGCCAAAGCCGTAGGTGCTGAAAAGTGTGCCCCTGCATTGCAGGCAAAGGCTGTGGCGAGCTTGTATCACGCTGCACATGAGATTACAGATGAAGGCTACTCAAACCCTTCGTGGGAAACATCGGACTTGATATCAAGGGCATTTAGTCATGCTGAAAAAGCATATATAAAAGCTAAGAAGGATTGTGGTGTCGCTAAGCCGAAACCAAAAGCCAAGCCTGTTGCTCCTGAAGTGATTAGTTTGCAAGGTGTGTTTTTCGAAACCAATAGTGCTGAATTAACGGCATCATCAACGACAACATTGGATCATGCTGTTAAGACCTTGCAAAAGCGTTCTACGATTAAAGTAGAAGTTGCAGCGCATACGGATAGCCGTGGTAAGGCTAGTTACAATCTTGATTTGTCTAATCGTCGTGCAGCCAGTGTTATGACATATTTGGTAGCGCATGGTGTGAGTGCAGAGCGATTAACATCACAAGGTTATGGTGAAACTGAGCCACGTGCAGATAATGCTACAGCAACAGGACGCGCTAAAAACCGTCGTGTAGAACTACGCATTAAGTAAGTTTTTCGGTAACTATTCAGCATCTTCATTCAAATACGCAATAATGTGTCATGTCGAACGTAGTTGAGACATCTTTTAACGCAATATCTATGAAAGATTCCTCGACTTCGCTCGGAATGACATCTCAAAACCTCATGCTGAATAGTTACGTTTTTCGATTGTAATGTTAAAAGGCTCGCGATTTTCGCGAGCCTTTTTTATTTGTACTCTATGAAGTTAGAATCTGAGCAGTTTAATAACGTGAACCTTTGCGCTTGTTTTTACGTGTGTGCTGGGTGCGAAAGTTCGAACGTTGCGCTTTATTCGTATGTTGTTCATGTGACGCAGGAACTAACTGATGCTCAGCACTGCCAATTAAATCAGTTCTGCCCATGCTTTTTAAGGCTTCTCTAAGCATAGGCCAGTTGTTTTTATCATGATAGCGTAAAAAAGCTTTGTGTAAGTCGCGTTGCTTTTTACGGCGTGGAATAAATACTTTTTCAGCATACTTTGCCTGCTTACGGCTTATTTTTTTAAGTGGATTGAGCTCAGAGCGATACATAGCTGAGGCGGTGGACATGGGCGATGGTAAAAATGCTTGTACTTGATCGGCTTTGTAATCATTCTTTTTCAACCATAATGCAAGATTGAGCATATCTTTATCTGTTGTGCCCGGATGAGCCGCAATAAAATAAGGGATCAAATACTGTTTTTTGCCAGCTTCTTTGGAAAACTTCTCAAAGAGTTTTTTGAAGGCATCGTAAGTGCCAATGCCTGGTTTCATCATCTTATCAAGCGGGTCACCTTCGGTATGTTCAGGGGCAATTTTTAAATATCCCCCAACATGATGGGTCACCAGCTCTTTGATGTAAGCAGGTGATTTCACTGCCAAGTCATAACGCAGGCCTGATGCAATAAATACGCGTTTGATGCCTTTGAGCTTGCGAGCCGAGCGATATAAATCAATCAATGGGTCGTGGTTGGTGTTTAAATTGCTGCATATATCTGGAAAGACGCAAGATGGTTTGCGACATGCCGCCTCAATCTCTGCTGATTTGCATTTTAAACGGTACATATTGGCAGTTGGGCCACCCAAATCGGAGATGTTACCTGTAAAACCAGGTGTTTTTTCACGAATTTCTTCAACTTCACGTAGAATCGATTTTTTTGATCTGCTTTGAATGATACGTCCTTCATGTTCGGTGATGGAGCAAAATGTACAGCCACCAAAACAGCCACGCATAATATTGACCGAGGTTTTAATCATCTCATAAGCAGGAATTTTACTTTCGGGAGCTTTGATGTCGCCATAACCGATATAAGGTAGGCGTGAATAAGGCAAATCAAATACAGCATCCAACTCCTCCGTAGTTAATGGAATCGGCGGCGGATTGATCCATACTTCACGTGTGCCATGGCGCTGAATCAAGGCGCGGGCATTGCCCGGGTTGGTTTCTAAATGCAGCAAGCGAGAAGCATGGGCATAAAGCACCTCATCTTCGGCAACAGCCTCATATGAAGGCATGCGAATAACTGTTTTATCACGTTGTGCTGATACATCTAAAATGGAAATAGGGGCGGACTCTTCACGTTCGCGATGGGCTTTCTCAGCCAATGATTTCTCATCGCAATCATTGCTTTGCCCTGCCATAGCATAGGGATCTTTGTGCTCAATAAGCGCACCAGGGGTATCAATTTCAGTCGAATCTTTTTCTAGCCAACCAGCTGGGATTTCTTTGCACATCACGGCAGTGCCACGAATATGTTTTAAGTCTTTAATGTCTTTACCCGCTGCCAAGGCGTGGGCAATCTCTATGATTTGCCGCTCGCCATTACCATAAACCAGAATATCAGCTTTAGAATCCATTAAAACAGAGCGGCGCACCTTATCCGACCAATAATCATAATGAGCAATGCGGCGCAAACTCGCCTCAATGCCGCCAATGACTACTGGCACACCCTTAAAGGCTTCGCGGCAACGCTGTGCATAGACGGTAACCGCGCGATCAGGTCGTTTGCCGCCTATATCACCAGGTGTGTAAGCATCATCAGAACGAATACGTCGCTCAGATGTGTAACGATTGACCATAGAATCCATATTACCAGCGGTGATGCCCCAAAATAAGTTGGGTTTGCCAAGAGTTCGAAATGCATCAGCGGATTTCCAATCGGGTTGAGCAATAATACCAACACGAAACCCCTGAGCTTCCAAAACGCGGCCCATCACTGCCATGCCAAAGCTGGGTAAATCAACATAGGCATCTCCTGTTACCAGAATAATATCACAGCTATCCCAGCTTAAGTCCTCCATCTCCGCACGGTTCATAGGTAGTTGTGGGGCAATGCCAAAACATTCTGCCCAATACTTGGGGTAGGAAAAAATAGGCTTGCTTAAGGATAAATGCGAAGGGCTCATGGCGCATTGTAGCAAGATATTCTTTGAGGTCTTGCATTAACCATGTTTGGGAGGCATGGATGCCACAGCTTCGAGCTACACCTATATGGTTAATAATGGCAGGCTAGGTGTGATTGCCTGCGATAGCAAAATGGAGCGTCTGTTGCTTGTTGGTTCGGGATACGGTCGCAAAATTCCATGCAATATCATTGCCGATGGACTTTACTGTGATCAGCTTGTCTTGTTTAAAAGCGGGAATTAAAGCGATGCTAACAAAAGAAAAGCCGAGTATTTTTGGCAGTGACTAAAGAAAAAGTACGGTAAATTACATTGTTGTATT
>CAYPXU010000093.1:0-7421 GCA_964414875.1 uncultured Zetaproteobacteria bacterium
TTGGATATGGATGGCACATTGGTTGATGCCTTTGCACCCATTGTCCGCGCCATGAATCAAACACTGCAAGAATTCGGTTTGGCGCAAATCTCTGATGCCGATATTCGCCGCCATACTGGTAAAGGTGATTGCAGTATGACTGCGTTATTTGGCGAGCAAAAAGAAGCCGCGGGTAAACGCTTCTTAGAGATTCACGATGAAGATTATTTTACAGGTATTTCCCCCCTTACTGGCGCGGCTGAACTATTAGATTGGTTGCAAGCGTTGCATATACCTGTCGCCATTGTTACCAACAAAGGACAACACCGCGCGGAAGAGCAATTAGCCCATTTGGGTTGGTCAAATAAGGTACATACGGTGGTTGGAAAGTTAGATGGTCGCGCCAACAAACCAGACCCTGAAAGTCTATTGATTGCTTGTCATACCCTGCAAGTAAAGCCTGAGAATACGGTGATGGTTGGTGATGGCATTGCTGATGTAAAAGCTGCCAAACGTGCTGGTAGTGTTGGCATTGGTATCACAGTATCTTTTTCTTCTGATGAGCTTTACGAAGCTGGCGCAATACAAACTTTTCCAACACTGCTTGAGGTTCATACATGGCTGAAAACACAGATACACTGATTCGTTTTTTATTACCCGAAGCGCATACCCGTGGTGCCATTATTCGTGGTACACATATTGTTGAAAAAGCTCTGTCCATACATGGTTTGAGTGGCACACCCGCAGAAATGATGGGCAGAACACTCTTGGCATCCATTGTATTATTAAGCGTAAGTAAAGGTGGTGTGCGGCAAGTATTGCAGCTTGATAGCCATCCCACTCAACCGCATGCGCCCATCCGTCGTATTTTAGCAGAGGCTCGCCCTGGGCATGTGCGTGGTTATTTGAATTGGCAAGAAAGTCATGCAGGTCATCGCAATGACCAGGAAAAAGGTATTTCTGCATGGATGGGTCGCCCGCTACATATTTCTACAGTGCGCGATATGGGTTTTGGTACACCCTATGTATCCACGATTGAGCATGATTCGGAATACCTTGCTGATCATATCTTGCATTATCTTAATCAATCGGTGCAAATACAGGCTGATATTATTTTAACACCCAATTTAGCACTCTTTATTGAAGCTATGCCAGGCTGCCAAGAAAAAGATTGGTTTGAAGCGGTGAAGGCTATGGCAGCTATAAGCGATGATGCCCTGCTGAATGATGATCCCGAAGCATTATTACACGCTGCTTTTGATGGTTTAAAATGCAAAGTGGTTGGTCATGATCATTACAGCTACCAATGTGGTTGTAGCATTGAGAAAATGAAGGCGGTATTAACTGGCATTTCGCGCCATGAACTACACGATTTAGCCGATGATGAAGGTAATGTTACCCTCTCCTGCCAATATTGCAGCAATCATTACATAGTCCCTCTCGATAATATTTAACCAAGCCATAAAAAAAAGCAGCCTGAGTTTCCTCAGACTGCTTTCAATGAACTGCGATACTTCAGATTAAAGCTTATCTGCTTCCGAAGCCAAGTAAGATGCTACACCATCAGCATCAGCAACCATGGCTTTATCACCCTTATTCCAACCAGCAGGGCAAACTTCTCCGTGCTCTTCATGGAATTGCAACGCATCAATCATACGCAACATTTCATCCACATTACGACCCAATGGTAAATCATTGACAACTTGATGACGTACTACGCCATTTTTATCAATCAAGAATGAACCACGGTATGCAACCGATCCACCCAATAGGTGAATCATCTCGCCATCATCATCTTGAAGGCTTTCATTACCAATCAATACATCATAATTAGCTGCAATTTCTTTTGTTACATCTGCAACCAATGGATAAGAAACTTCACCAATACCGCCATCGTTTACCGCAGTATTACGCCATGCAGCATGGGTAAACTGAGAATCAATCGAGCAACCGATTACCTGTACACCACGGCTTTCAAAGTCTTTGATACGGTGATCAAAAGCAATCAATTCCGATGGACATACAAAGGTAAAATCCAAAGGATAGAAAAACAATACTACTTCTTTACCCTTATAATCAGACAAAGAAAAGTTCTCATTAATCGAACCATCTGCCATCACTGCTGCTGCTGTAAAACCTGGGGCTTGTTTGCCAACCAATACACTCATAAAACACTCCTTTTTTTTCTACGTCCTATCTATAAAACATATAAACTATGGCTGCGAGTTTATGCGGAATTATGAATCCTTACCACCCTTCGCGTCATCAGGTTTATCTTGAGGTGAGGCAAACTCAATAAATATATGCTTGGCCTCAGGTGAAATCCGAGTCACATCGTCCTCTAATGAGCGGCGAATGGCATTAAGTTTGTGCATAAAACGAATGGCTTGTGCAATCTCAGCCTCCGACATATCTGCAAAAATAGCCTCTTCTCGCAGTTCAATCTCCGCCATCAGCAAGGTTTCTTCAGGTGACAACACAATACTGTTTACCCGTTGAACACGCTGAACTTGTTCATCTTCTCGCCATAACTTTGCAGCTACATCATTCACCCCATCATCGGAATGGTTAAGTAAATATTTACGGTTGGTTGCGGCTAAAAAGTACGCCAAAACACCCATCAAAATACCAATGCAAATTGCGGCAATACCATCAAAGATGGCAGAGCCAGTCCAAAAGGATAAACCTATACCCAGCAATGCAAATACAAGCCCTAACATGGCAACACTATCTTCAATCAATACCGCCAAGGTAGTCGGATCACGTGTTTCTACAAGATACTGACGAAAAGATTTACCAGTCTCTTTGGCTTGGCGAAGAAACTCTTTGAGAGCCACAAAAAACGAATAACCTTCCACCACAAAAGCAATACCAATAACCATAAATGGTATCCAAGATATTTCAGGTGTATGTCCATGTTGAATTTGTTCAACAGCATGCATGATCGTGTAAGCACAGCCTAAAAAGAAAATGGTTACTGCGGATATAAGGTTCCAAAAGTAACGCTCTTGGCCATAACCAAAATGATGATGTGTATCGGCTTTACGCATGGAGCGTTTCAAGCCCAAATACAACAGGCATTGATTCGCTGTATCGGCGAGCGAATGCACAGCCTCCGCGAGCAGTGCACTGGATCCTGAAAAGGCAAAACCAATAAACTTTGCAACTGTTACAATGCTATTTCCAAAAATTGCCGTAACAACTGCTTTACTTGAACCGTCTGACATATCTACCCTTACCTTTTTCAACAATCTGCAGAAGCGCAAACCACTTTCATCTTCAATCTATTTTCAATTTGGGATAGCATAGCCTGCTATGTGGTCATATCAACACCAACACTTTACGGTGCATCAACTCCCTGCCCTCAATGATAATTATATTTATCTTATTGAAGCAAAAGATAGTGATGTTTTAGCCGTCGTTGACCCCGCTGATGCTAGCGTGGTGAATCAGGCTTGCGCCAGTTTGGGTAAATCATTAACGCATATTTTAAATACCCACCATCATTGGGATCATACCGATGGCAACAAAACACTTAAACAGCGCTGGAATTGTACGGTGATTGGAGCAGCTGACGATGCAAAGCGTATTCCATGCATTGATATACAGGTTTCAGAAAACGTGCTCCCCAAACTTGATGGACTCAATATTCAGGTCTTGGATGTTAAAGGGCATACCTTAGGACATATTGCTTATGTGATTGATGATGCGTTATTTTGTGGTGATGCTTTGTTTGGTGCTGGTTGCGGACGTTTATTTGAAGGCTCTCCTGAACAAATGTGGCAAAGCCTGCAAAAGTTTGCTGCATTAGCTGATAACACCCAAGTTTATTGCGCCCATGAATATACCCTACCAAACTTACGTTTTGCGCGTGATGTTGATAGCAACAATAAAGAACTAGAAAGCCGCATTCACCGTGATACACAAGCTCGCATGAAAAAGCTGCCCACCATTCCATCTAGTATAGGCTTGGAGAAAGCCACCAATCCCTTTCTACGCCCATTGGATGATACTTTTATACATACTTATGCCACGGTCAAGCATATCACTGCAAAGGCTCTGGATGTATTCACTCACTTACGCGAATCAAAAGATCGCTGGTGATTTTTCAAGCTATCCTTAATCGCGCCGCAATTTATCAGACATCGCCATAGGGCTAGGATAACGTGTCATAATCAAATAAGGTGAAATCATTAGTGTGATAACGGTTGCCAAGTGAATCAAATCACTGGCATGGCTACCAATGACTGCTAAATCCATTGCTAGCATGGCAATCAACAAAGAAAACTCAGACATTTGCCCAAGACGTACGCCTACCTCTTTGGCTCTTTCTTTTTCTTCGCCTGAATAGATTAATAGCTTCGAAAATAACCATGGTTTCAAGCACAAAGCAATGGCAGCCAAAAGTAGTGCTGGCAAAACAACAGGGCCAATATTCGCCAGCGTAAAGCCTGCACCAATGGTAAAAAAGAACATAATCAGAAAGAAATCACGCAATGGGCGCAAACGATCCGCAAGAAATGCAGATACGGGATGGTGTGCCAATGCCACGCCTGCAATAAAAGCCCCTATTTCGTAAGACAAACCTACTGTTTCTGCCAGTTGCGCCATCGCCAAACACCAACCAATAGCCAATAAAAATATATATTCCTGAAATTGATCAAAACGATTAATCAGCTTCTGTAGTATCAGCCTCTCGATGCCATAAGCGATAAAAAACAGCGTGGGAAGCCATAACAGCGGTAGCAACATCGGCAAAAACAATATCTCGCCACCTGCAGCAGCATGCGACATTTGCAACATAATCAGCACAGCAATTGCCAAAACATCTTGCAATAATAAAATACTAATCATCACCTCACCTGTGCGCAGGTGATGTAAGACCGTTGTTGGTAATAATTTTAAGCCTATGATGGTACTTGAAAAAGTCATCGCAACACCAATTACGGCAGATTCAAACCATGTGAATCCAAAGGCAAATGCCACAAGACTACCCACCAACATGAGTAAGATTGCGCTCGCTAATGTGACCAGGGTTGTTTCACGCATCAATTGTTTTAACTTCTGGGGTGGCATATTCATACCGAGTAAAAATAGCAAAAACATGATGCCAATATCAGAAATTTGTTCGACCAAATGGGCATTATCAATCCAATCCAGCACCATAGGACCCAACAACACACCAAGAGCAATATAACTCACCAAAATAGCTTGTCGCGCATACAATGCCAGTGTCGCCAAAATCGCTGCGCCAAAAAAGATAAGGAACATCGTAAAAACAACCGAGCCTTGATGCTCTATTTCGATAAAAGGTAGCATATGCATTATGCTAGCACATTTTTAAAAAAATAACTTCAGCTCACATCACAACTGCTAAGCCTTGTATCTTATTGACGTTGAAAAATTAAACATGATAAAGGTGGCAAATGAATAGATAGAGAATGTGCTTTACCCATCGCTGACACAGGCTCACTTAACACAGCATCCTTATTAGCTATATCTGACCCACCATATGTAGCAGCATCTGTATTCATAATTTCCTGATAAGAGCCTGCTTCAAATACACCCAATCGATAATCATTACGCGGCACGGGTGTTAAATTCAAAACTACAAAAACTGTGCCTCCATTTTTATCACGACGGGCATAGCTTAACAATGATTGTTCAGCATCATCGCAATCCAACCACTCAAAGCCATGACTATCAAAATCTACTTCATATAACGCTGGCGTATTTTGATATACATGATTCATATCACGCATCATCAATTGTAAACCCCGATGTGGCATAAAATTCGATTGATCCCATGCAAGTGATGTGTCTTCATTCCATTCTGGCCATTGACCAAATTCCATACCCATCATTTGCAGCTTTTTACCAGGGTGGGTCATCATATAACCATAAAGAAGACGTAAGTTAGCAAATTTCTGCCAATCATCACCAGGCATTTTCTCTGGCATTGAGCCTTTACCATGCACTATTTCATCATGCGAAAATGGCAGAATAAAATTTTCAGTATGTGCATACACCAATGAAAAAGTCAGTTGATGGTGATGGTACTGACGATGGACAGGCTCATTTTCAAAATAATCGAGGGTATCGTTCATCCAACCCATATTCCATTTCATGGTGAAACCCAAACCACCCAAATAAATAGGACGTGATACCATCGGCCAAGAGGTTGATTCCTCTGCCATAGTGATCGCACCAGGATGACGCTCATGCACCAAGGTATTGAATTGTTTTAAGAATTCAACAGCCTCCAAATTCTCACGTCCGCCATATTTATTTGGCATCCACTCGCCTTCTTCACGTGAGTAATCCAAATACAACATCGATGCCACTGCATCCACACGCAAACCATCAATATGAAACTCATCCAACCAGAATAATGCCGAGGCAATCAGGAAGTTGCGCACTTCATTGCGACCAAAGTTAAAGATATAGGTTCCCCAATCTTTATGTTCACCCAAACGTGGATCTTCATGCTCGTACAACGCCGTACCATCAAAGCGCGCCAAGCCATGGCTGTCTTTAGGAAAATGTGCAGGAACCCAATCAAGTAACACACCAATGCCATGTTGATGGCAATAATCGACAAAATAACGAAAATCATCAGGCGTTCCGAAACGACTGGTCGGCGCAAAATACCCAACCACCTGATAACCCCAAGAACCATCAAAGGGATATTCTGTGATTGGCATCAATTCGATATGTGTATAACCCATCCATTGGCAATATTCGACCATTTGATGTGCAGAATCACGGTAACTTAAATAATCTTCCCCTGCCCTGCGCCATGAGCCTAAATGCACTTCATAAATAGACATTGGCTGATCCAAAGCTTGTCTTTTCGGGCGATCTTTCATCCAACCAGCATCATTCCATGTATATTGTTTAGCATCATGCACCACACTTGCTGTATTGGGGCGTAATTCCATTTGCTGTGCATAAGGGTCTGTTTTCTCTAACAACTCGCCACTTTGTGTACGAATTTCAAATTTATATACTTCGCTTTCACACAAGCTTGGGATAAAGATTTCCCAAATGCCCGAAGAGCCACGCAAACGCATAGCATGTTCACGACCATCCCAATGGTTAAAGTTACCAACCACAGATACACGGGAAGCGTTGGGAGCCCAAACAGCAAAACTAACCCCTGACACACCTTCATGCTCACGCACATGCGCACCCATCATTTTATATTTTTCAAAATGATTGCCTTCACCCATCAAGTGTAAGTCCATATCACCTAAAAAGGGCGAGAAACGATAAACATCCTCTTCTTCCCAGCTATGCCCATCAGCATTTTCAATACAAAAGCGATAAGCATCATCAAAGCTTCCCTTCTTCCATAACAACTCAAAAATATCAGTGCCTTCAATACGCGGCATCAAGGTCTTTGATTTACCACTCAACAACCACATTTTTTCAGCGTTGGG
>CAYPXU010000094.1:0-7409 GCA_964414875.1 uncultured Zetaproteobacteria bacterium
TACGAGTTCACACGCTTTCCAAGCGTGCTCCTTCAGCCACTCAGACATCTCTCCATAACAACACATGCACCAAATCATGCAGGCAGCGAAGCCTACGCATGGCTTTCAAAACAACAAGGGATTGTCACACTTAAACTTCTGTAAATTCACCCATTTGACGCAAACGCAGCTCACGTTGTGCCAACAACTTTTCTACAGGTGTCGCCAAAACTTCATTCAATGCTTTATCTAACACCTCTGACATCATAGATGCAGCTTCTTCCAAATTGCGATGCGCACCTTCTTTGGGCTCTGGAATCACACCATCAATCAAACCCAATGCCTGTAAATCTGTCACTGTTGGTTTTAATGACTCAGCAGCTTTATCGGCAAATGCCCTATCACGCCATAAAATAGCTGCACACCCTTCAGGAGAAATGACTGAATAGGTTGATAACTGCTGCATATATAAACGATCACCCACACCGATTGCCAAGGCTCCACCAGAACCTCCCTCACCAATCACTGTACAAATCACGGGCACTTTCAAAACCGCCAATTCCATTAAATTTCGTGCAATCGCCTCACTCTGCCCACGCTCTTCGGCATCAATACCCGGCCAAGCACCTGCTGTGTCGATAAAGGTCATCACAGGCATATCAAAGCGTTCCGCCAGATGAAACAAACGCAAGGCTTTACGATAACCTTCTGGTCTTGCCATACCAAAATTACGACGAATCTTTTCTTTGGTATCTCGCCCTTTTTGATGCCCGACAATCATCACTGAACGCGATCCGAAACGCGCAATACCGCCAACAATGGCCGCATCATCAGAAAAAGCGCGATCACCATGCAACTCTTTAAAATCATCAAAAATCAACGGCACATAGTCCAAGAAATTTGGACGGTCAGGATGCCTAGATAATTGTGCCATCTGCCCACGAGTCGCTTGCCCGTAAGTCTTCTCAATCAACTGATCGCGCTTTTTACTTAGCCGTTCCACTTCTTCCGCAATATCCACACCGGCATCACTACCCATGCGTGATAATTCATCAATTTTCGCACTCATTTCAGCGATTGGGCGCTCAAATTCAAGGTAACTGCGTGCCATGATTCTCTCCTTGCTTCATATATCTAGCTCTAAGCTGTTTTCTTACGAAATGTTCTGTTCTCTACAATAACGGGCTTCCAAGTCGCACACTGTACCAACACCGCATCCGCACCAAATTGTTCATGCAGCGATCTGCGTACACTATTTGTCCACAAAGGTGCGGGTAATGCCGACTCAAGTTGCGCTATACTGCCATTCGCCAAGGCTATTTTAAACCGCCACTGCACATCTGTATGCGATTGCTCTGACCATCCCGCTGATAAACTTCGCAGCATTTCCATGCTTGCATGGTTCAATGCAGCCGCATCAACATCCAAAACAATACGCTGAACCAACTCTGGCAACACATCCTCAAGCAAAATAATTGCTTCAGCGATAAGGGTTGGTTCTTCTTTGGATGCATCTACTTTCGCTGCCAATAATAAAGGCGCATCCGCCTGTAATATTTCGCGACACGACTCATACAATTTAGAAAACACCACCATTTCTGCGCGCCCATGCAAATCTTCAAGCTGCACAAACCCCATCGCGCCACGTGCCGTTCGGTATTCGCGTACCGCCGATACAAACACAGGAATCACCACCTTGGCTTCATCCAAGCATGTGGGCAACTGTCGCAAGTTTATATCTGCCAAGCCCGACACTTGATGCAAGTAACTTTCTAATGGGTGACCCGTTAAATAAAAGCCCAGCACCTCTCGCTCTGCCTGTAAACATTCACGCTCATCCCAAGCATCCAACCACGGAAACAGATCATTACCATCTTGACTTGATTCAGCCACGCCAAACAGTCCCACCTGATTCGCCAAACGATCACGCCTACGCCGTGATGCTTCATCCAAAGCTGCACTCATACCTTCCAAGCCCGATCGCATATGAGGAATCATATCACCCATAGCTCCTGCCTTGACCAGCGCCTCACAAACACGCTTATTGAGTGTTTTTACAGGCAATCGCATCACCATATCATCAAAAGACGTAAATATATCACCTGCTTTTCTGGTTGCTACCAGACTTCGAATCGCCGCCTCACCCACACCTTTGATGGCCCCCATACCAAAACGAATCGCATCACCCTCTGGCACAAACTCCCAATCAGACGCATTCACATCAGGCGGCAACATCTTCAGCCCCATTTCCTCACAATCTGCCACCAAAATAGCCACTTTATCGGTATTGCCCATATCACATGACAAGGTCGCTGCCATAAAGGCTTGTGGGAAATGCGCCTTTAAATAGGCAGTCTGATAACAAATCAACGCATACGCTGCCGAATGTGATTTATTAAAACCATACCCTGCAAATTTTTCCATCAAATCAAAAACATGTTCGGCTTTGTCGGCTGGAACACCTTGTTTTTCAGAACCTGCCATAAAGATTTTACGTTGCTCAGCCATCTCCTCAGCTTTTTTCTTACCCATTGCACGGCGCAGCATATCCGCCTGCCCCAAGCTATAACCACCCAATACCTGCGCAATTTGCATCACTTGCTCCTGATACAAAATTACCCCATTAGTTTCTTCTAAAATTGGTTTTAATTGCGGCAATGGATAAACAATTTCCTGACGACCATGTTTACACTCCACATACGTGCCAACCATGCCCGATTCCATAGGCCCTGGTCGGTACAATGCCACAAGCGCAATAATATCCTCAAAGCAATCAGGTTTTAGTTCGGTGAGAAGCTCGCGCATACCTTGCGACTCCACCTGAAACACCGCTTTGGTTTGACCACGCTGCATCAATTCAAAGCTGGCATCATCATGCATGGGAATGGTGGTAATATCGAAAGCCTCATCGCCCTTTTGTTTGCGCACCAAGCGGCAAGCCAAATCAATCACCGTCAGCGTCTTAAGGCCAAGAAAATCAAATTTAATCAACCCCATCTTCTCGGAATTTCCCATATCCCATTGTACAACTTTGGATTCTGCACCTGTGATTTTGAATAGCGGCGCATTTTCCACCAAAGCATCTTTACCAATCACCACGCCAGCAGCATGGGTGCCTGCATTGCGATGTTTGCCTTCTAATTTGTATGCCAAATCAAACAAACGTGCGACTTCATCATCCTCATCAATCAGCTTAGCAAGCCTCTTTTCTGCTTCAACAGCTTTTGTCAGGGTCATTTTCAACTCATCAGGAATCAGCTTGGCAATCATATTAACCTTGCCCAACCCCATATCCAGCACCCGTCCAACATCACGAATCACAGCTTTGGCTTTCATCGCACCGAAGGTGATAATCTGTGAAACCTTTTCCTCACCATATTTTTTCGTTACGTAACGAATCGCTTCTTCACGCCGAGTCATGCAAAAATCAATATCAAAATCGGGCATCGAAACACGTTCTGGATTAAGAAAACGTTCAAATAAAAGACCATATTTAATCGGATCAAGATCCGTAATCAGCATACAATATGCTACCAACGACCCTGCTCCAGAACCACGCCCAGGCCCCACAGGAATCCCCTGATCTTTTGACCATTGAATAAAATCTGCAACGATAAGAAAATACCCTGGAAACCCCATCTGATTGATAATATCCAACTCAAATTTCAAGCGCGTTTCATATTCAGCACGCTCTGCATCAGGTTTACCTGCAAGAATCGCTGGCCAACGGGCATCCAAGCCATCCCCAGCTTGCTGGCGCATATAATCAGCCAAATCCATGCCATTGGGTGTTTGAAAATCTGGTAATTTATATTGCCCGAATTGCAAATCTACATTGCAGCGTGTGGCAATATGCATGGTATTGGCAATCGCTTCTGGCACATCTTCAAATAACTGTGTCATATCTTCGCACGATTTAAAACAACATTCCTGATTAAAGCCATGCTCCACATCATCAAGCGTGCGGTTATCACGCAATGCCAGCATTGCCTCAAAAGCCTCAAAATCATCACGTTGAATAAAGTGGCTATTATTACTCGCTACCAGCGGAATATCCAAGCTATAAGCCAACTCAATCAGCTTCTCATTTAACACGCGCTGCGCAGAAGAGCCGTGATCTTGCAGCTCAATAAAAAAGCAAGGCGACTCCCCCTCTTCCTGATTAAATATCTCCTTATATTCCCGTGCCATAGCACGCGCAGCTTGCTCATCGCCTTTGTCTAACAAACGCTCGATTTCACCATTAGAACCACTGGATAAAGCAATCAAACCTTTCCCGTATTGGCGCAACAAAGCTTTATCAATCCGTGGTTTATAATAAAAACCTTCCAAATAACCAATGGACACCAACTTTAAAAGGTTTTTCCAGCCTTCATTATTTCGCGCCAGCAAAACAATTTGCGCATAACGTGGCCCACGCGGCACCTCTGATACGCGCTTTTGATAATCATCACATACAAACAACTCACAACCCATAATAGGCTTCACGCCTGCACTCAAGGCTTGCGAATAAAAGGCAATCGCACCAAATAAATTGCCATAATCTGTCAAGGCTACAGCAGGCTGACGCAACTTCACGGCGGATTGAATAATCTCTTTTACACTACTCATACCTGATAAAAGTGAAAAATCAGAATGGTTATGTAAATGGACAAATGGCGAAAAGGGCAACGTCGATGGCATGCCCCAATCATAGCACTCTATTGAAGCATGATACATACACAAAAGCAGACCCATACGAATGCTTGAAGCAAGCCTCTTTAGCATGGATAATGGGCGCATGCCAAAGCCTCAAATCACCGATGAAACAAGCTATCAAAAAACCTTAAACAGTCTTAACAAGCAAAACCGCCCACCCCGCATCCTTTGTTGTTTAATGAACCTATTGGAGTCATACCGCCAAGCTCGAAAAATGGGCTGGTCACGTGCTTGGAATAAATATGGTTTAACAACCTTCCAAAGCTTTAAATTACATGCAACTGATGACATTTTTTTAATTCAAAATACAGCAAAAACACTCCAAAACTTGCCTGACATCCCCAGCGATGCTTTGACATTTATGCAAAATATTCTAGATGAGCCTGAACGACTTATGGGTTTTGTGTTTATTTCAGAATATACAGAAGGTACAAGCACCTATGAATCAGCAACCATCAGTTTTGGTTGCAAAGTAAAAGATAACCCGCGCGGGCGTGAACGCTTTGATATCATCTTTGATTGTCCGATTGTGAATACTCAGGTACAGCCGTTATCACGGGTGCGTTTATATGTAGATCCTTACCGTGATGGTGAAAAAGAGCCTTTATATCAATATAACATCAAGAACCCTGCTTCAAAGGAGCTCATCACTTTATTTGAGCATCTTTGCGATTGTTCATGGCAATGGCATGATCAGCCTGAAAAGCTCTGGAATCATTGGACTTCCAACTACATTGATTATTTTGGAACCCGTCAAATAAACACCTCTGCTAGCCACTTCTACCAACCCAATGGCAGCCGTATTACTGGAAACAAAACATGCAATTCGCTGTAGCTACATATCTCAACACCCCAAACCCTGAAAGCACTGCCAATTTCTTAAAGGACGCATTAGGCTTTCAAATTGAATACCGATCTGGTTATGGCTGGTGGGTTGAAAATGGTGCTGTTACGATCATCCTACAAGAAAGTAACGCCAACAATCCCATCATTGAAGTCCAATGCACCCACATCGAAAAAGACAGCGATCTTTTATTGCAACGCCCAGATATTCAAGCCATGACAGCTATCCAGCAACACCAAAATCGTATTGAGCAACAACTCCTTTGCGATTGTGGCATTATATTACGGCTTTCCAAAGTTCTCAATGAAGATGAAATGGGCGAACTACTCACCCTGCCTAGCTCACTGCCATGGGACAGCAAAACCGATGTAAGCACCCGCCGAATATTACGCATTGCCCCACTAAGCTTTCGCGAAAAAGCCCGCGAAAGAGTCACGCAACGTGCCGAATACATTGCTGTGGAAGCAGGCTACCTGATGGTTCAAGAAGCCCATGCCATGCAAGCCTTTGTCGAAACCACCTTAGATTTTCAATACCAAGCTTTGTTTGATGCCATGCAACAAGAAGGCATCCATGCCATCACTTATATGCAAGACCCTTCATGATGTTCAATGTCATACAACGTTGTTTTCGGCTATGTCGTATCGGCTGGGCTACACGCAGTGTTCGCAAGGCAAAAAACCAAGCAACCCAACAAGCCGCACAACATGCTTTATCCGAGCTGCTCGCTGGATCACGCGGACTTCCCATGAAAGTCGGACAGTTCTTAGCAGGCATGGACGACACGACCCCCTATGCAAAACTTACCACCAGCGTTGAGCCTTGGTCACTGCAAGATATAAAGCCTATTCTTGAAAAATCATGGCAACAACCCCTACATTTTATGCTTAAAGATATTGAAGAAAGTTGCGCTGCTGCATCGCTTGGGCAGGTACATTGCGCGTCCCTAAATAACAAACAACGTGTCGCAGTCAAAGTACAGTACCCCGATATTGCTGCCGCCATTGAGGCAGAGATGGCATTGACTGGACTCATGCCTGCAGGTGGACCTGTCAAAACGTGGGCATTTGATTTGGACAGTTACAAAAAGACACTTCGCGACACCTTGCATGATGAACTGGACTATTTGCATGAAATGAAACAACAACTCCAGTTTTCTTCAACCATGCATGTCGAAGGTTTGCATATTCCACATGTATTTCCCGTACTCTGTCGCAAGAACATATTGGTGCAGGAATGGGCAGAGGGTGTGCGCCTATCAGAAGCGGCTACTTGGCCCTTACCTACTAGGCTTTATATCGCCCGCACATTGATGCAAACCATGTTCCAAAGCCTTTTTCAATTCGGGCTCATACACGGAGACCCACACCCTGGAAACCTGCTATTTCAATACCATGATAACAAACCTCAAACAGTATTGCTGGATTTTGGCTGCATGGTTTCTATTGATAAAACGCGACGTTTGGCATTATTAAAGCTTATCCTCTACTGCCGTGGTGAATGCCATACCATCCTGCTTGATACATTTGTCGAGCTAGGCTTTCATGCCGAAAAGCTGGTGCTTATTGAAGATAAACTACCATTATTAGCACAGCTTTTATTTCAACCCTTTACCGAAGCTCTACCGTTTAATCCCACAACATGGCATTTAAGTGCAAGCGTCGCTGATTTATTGGGCGATCAACGCTGGTGGTTCCGCTCGGCAGCTCCCGCTGATTTATTTCTCATCATGCGCGTTTTCCAAGGTCTTGTCACACAACTTGAAACATTACATGTACAGCTACCATGGTGGCCCATTCTTACGCAAGCCGTTCCGAAAAATAACATCGAAGAAGCCATAACTTGGCAGCCAGGGAACGTACCCATCCATGAGGTGCCCGATTGCAAA
>CAYPXU010000095.1:0-7402 GCA_964414875.1 uncultured Zetaproteobacteria bacterium
ATCCGCGCCTGTTCGTGACACAACACCTGTTACTTCCGCTACTTCCATCATGGCTTTTTGAATGGGACCATCCATTGCCAAGGAATCTTCCAAGGATATATTGGAGTCTTTTTCCACGATAATGACTGTTGTGCCTTCATCCATTACAGGCATAAACTCTTTACCGATTTTGGGGAACAACATTGCTGCCCCTACAAGTCCTATCAATGCCAGCGAAAGTGCAATAATGCGGTAACGTAAAGCAAGTTCTACCAAAGGTTTGTATCCACTTTTTAAGCCGCGTATCAACCAGCCGTCTTGTTCATCTTGGTGCTCGCCTTTATGTTGTTTCATAATAAAACTGGCAAATACGGGAATCACCGTGAGCGAAAGGATTAATGAGCCAAGTAGCGCAAATGAAATGGTCACTGCCAAAGGTTTGAACATCTTGCCTTCCAAGCCTGTTAAGCTAAACAGCGGTAAGAACACAATGATGATAATAGTAATGCCTGCAATCACAGGGGTTGCTACTTCCAAAGTGGCACGATAAATCGTGTGTAATTTATCTGCGCCATTGGTTTGTTGTGATAGTCGTGTATGAATATTTTCAACTACCACTACCGCAGCATCCACTAAAATGCCAATGGCAATAGCAAGCCCCCCCAGCGACATCAAGTTGGCAGTGATACCGAATAGGTACATCATGCTAAACGTAAATAATACGGATAATGGTAGAATTAAAGCGACAGTGAGTGCGCTTCGTAAATTACCCAGCATGATAATCAGCACAATCAATACCAGAACTACCGCTTCGCCCAAGGCTTTTTCAACAGTCCAAACAGCGGAGGAAACAAGCTCGCTGCGGTCATAAAAAGGAGTAATTGTTACACCTTCGGGCAAGATTTTTTGGAGTTTGACTAACGCTTCTTTTAATCCATTAATAGCCGTTCGGCTATTTGCTCCGCGAGCTAACAGAGCAAGCCCTGTAACAATTTCACCTTCACCATTAGCAGTTACCGCACCATAACGCGTTAGCGCACCAATCTGTACATTTGCCACATCACTGATATGAATGGGTTTGCCTTGGCGACTGACAACCGTAATGTTTTCAATATCTTCAATGTCCGCAATCTGACCAATACTACGTACATAAATAATGCCATCATCCATATTGATGCGATTGCCGCCTGCATTGCGGTTGTTTTTTTGAAGTGCTACTTGTAATTCACGCAAACCAAGCCCGTACTTCACCAATTTCTTTGGATTTGGAATAACATGATATGAGCGCACCTTGCCGCCCAAGGAGTTAACATCGGCAATGCCTTTAACCGTGCGTAACTGAGGACGAATCACCCAGTCTTGCAAACTACGCAAATCTTGATTGCTATAACCTTCGCCTTTAATCTGATACATGAAAATTTCACCCAAAGGTGTTGTAATCGGGGCTAAACCACCCTTAATGCCTTGTGGTAAACTTGCCCATACTTGCGTAAGGCGCTCCGATACTTGCTGGCGCGCCCAATAAATATCCGTGCCTTCCTCAAAATCAATAATGATACTGGCAAGTGCATTCTTGGTGGTGGAGCGCATGACTGTTTGTTTGGCTAGACCCTGCATTTCCATTTCAATAGGAAAAGTAATGCGATTTTCCACTTCTTCAGGTGCCATGCCTGGTGCTTTAACAACAATCATTACTTGCGGTGAAGAGACATCGGGAAAGGCATCAATCGGCAGCTTCTGGAAGGCTATAATGCCAGCAGCAAACAGCACAACCGCCATCAGCGAAAGCATGAGCCTTTGAATCAGTGAGAATCGAACCAATGTTGCAATCATTGTTTGCCTCCAGATGTGGTTACAATCTGTGTTTGATAAAGAGCCCTATCACCTACACCATAATAAAGAGAAACAGCGGCAATGTTTGATTGGTACATTAAATTCAGATGTCTTTGTAAGGCATTAAAATAACTGTTGTAGGCATCAATTAAGGTGATGCTGTTGACCTCACCGACTGCATAACTTTGTCTGGTTAAGCTTAATAAATGTTCGGCGGGTTCAATCATTTTTTTGGGAAATGAGCGTGCTTGCTCAAGTAGGTGTGACAAATGTGTATGATTTTTCTGTAGTTGTATTGAAAGGTCGCGCAATGCTACTGTTTTTTGTGCGCGAACCCGCTCACTTTCTGCTTCCGCACGTGCAATATTACCCTTACCTTGATTCCAAAATGGTACGGCCATACTAAGACTAACACCCTGAAAATTTTGATGGCGACCTGCCAAAACATCTTTTTCATGTATGATCGTTAATTTCAAATCACCAAACCGTTTGGTTTTCTCAAGTGCAATGCCAGCTTCTTTTGCTGCCAGCTGATATTCTATATTCTTAATGATGACTGATTGTTGTTCCAGCCTTTGCTGTAGCTCTACAAGTGGTAGAGGGCTGGTTGCCAACTGTATATTCGGCAATTTAATTTGGGTTTGCGCGGGTAATTGTAAACGTAAGCGAAAGCTGTGCAGAAACTCCTCATATTTTTCGGTAGCTTCGTGAAGATTATATCGCACTTGTTCATGCAATAACTCCATACGGTGTTGATCTAATGGGTTGATATGACGAATGATTTCGCTGTTTCTCTGGGATTTTCCTTTGATGATTGCATCTGTAAATTGGAATCTTTTTTTAGCCAGTATCAAGGATTCATGGTTTAACAGTAGTGTGTAATAAAGTTGCGCAATTTCTGTTTGTATGGTTAACACAGATTGCTCTACTCCAGCTTCTTCAGCTGCCAGAATCTTATTGGCGACGGCTTGTTGTTTGCCTATGCGCCAAAAGGGTAGGGCTTGAGTAATGGTAATTTGGTCAAGGTTATAACCGCCCGTACCACTATCAATGCCTAGCCTGTTTTGTGCGCGCATACTAACTCTTGGGTTAGGCCAAGTGCCTGCGCTGTCTACAGCTGATTGTTTTGCGCGAATATTTGCATGCATGATATGCTGTTCTGGAGAGTCTTGAAGTGCATATTGAATGCTTTTCTCCAGTGTCCAATCGGCCTGTGCAGGCATGCTTCCCATCATAAGTACAATACTGGATGATAATAGGTATTTGCCTAGCTGGTAACTTCGTTTGAGCATGCGCTCCCCTTATACTATATATGTTATCAAGCTTTATCCTTTACCAAGGAGTCGCGCACTGTATGTGGATAATATGAATTCAAGGTGAACAAACGTATAGGTAGTGATAAGGCACCTTACAATGTATATGAATTTGCACCTGTACTCATGGGCAGTCTAAAATAGAGTGCGCGGGTGAATAGCATTTCTGAGTCAAAACAAATCAAACAACTCTTTTCGAAACTTACGACATGCATGTTGTCTGAGCGTCGTTCTTTAGCCAAGCGTTTGCACGGCTTGTCGCATCGATTAAGGCAAGGAAAACCCGTTGATAAGTCACTAATAGAGCTTGGCAAACGCATTCAGGGTTCATCTGCACATTATTTACAACGTAAAGCGGCAGTGCCCAAGCTTTCATACCCTGAAGAGCTGCCTGTATCAGCCAAGCGGCAAGAAATTTCCAAAGCTATTCAAGATCATCAAGTAGTGATTGTGGCAGGTGAAACGGGCTCGGGTAAAACCACGCAGATTCCTAAAATATGTTTAGAGCTTGGGCGTGGTGTAGCTGGTTTGATTGGGCATACCCAGCCTCGAAGAATTGCTGCAAGAAGTGTGGCGACACGCATTGCCCAAGAGCTTGAAAGTAAGGTGGGCGAGCATGTGGGTTATAAGGTGCGCTTTGCTGATCACAGTAAAAAAGATGGTTATATCAAGCTTATGACCGATGGCATTTTATTGGCAGAGATTCAGGGTGATGCTCGGCTTGAACAATACGATACGATTATTATTGATGAAGCGCATGAGCGTAGTCTTAATATTGATTTTTTATTGGGTTATCTGAAACAACTGTTACCCAAACGTCCTGATTTGAAAGTGATTGTTACTTCGGCAACCATTAATACCGCGCATTTTTCCAAATTCTTCGATGATGCGCCTGTGATTGAAGTCTCGGGGCGTAGTTACCCTGTCGATATAGTGTATCACCCCATTGTTGGCGATGAAGATGAGTTGGATAAGAATTTGCCACAAGCCATTGTTGCGGCAGTCGATGAAGCCGAAAGACTAGATGCACAAGGTGATATTTTGGTGTTTTTACCCGGTGAGCGTGAAATTCGCGAATCCAGTCATGCGCTTGAACAGCATGCCATGAAAAATACAGAAGTGATTCCATTGTTTTCACGCCTTTCTGTGGGTGAACAAGATAAAGTATTTCAAAGCCATCGCGGGCGACGCATTGTCTTGGCAACCAATGTGGCGGAAACATCGCTCACCGTGCCAGGTATTCGTTTTGTGATTGATACAGGCTTGGCGCGCATTTCTCGTTATAGCGCACGCACCAAGGTGCAGCGCTTACCGATTGAGCCTATTTCGCAAGCCAGTGCCAATCAACGCTCGGGTCGTTGTGGGCGTGTGGCTGCTGGTGTGTGCATTCGTTTGTATGACGAAGATAGTTTTACACAGCGCAGTGAACAAACCGATCCTGAAATTTTACGCACCAATCTTGCCAGTGTGATTTTACAAATGGCGAGTTTGGGTTTGGGGGATGTGGCGAAGTTTCCTTTTATGAATCCACCTGAATCACGTTCTGTTTCAGATGGTTATCGCCTTCTACATGAGTTGCAGGCTGTGGATGAATCACGAAAACTTACAGCAACTGGCAGAAAATTGGTGCGCTTGCCTGTGGATCCTCGTTTGGGGCGCATGTTGTTACAAGCCCACCAAGAGCGATCGTTGCATGAGGTGTTAATTATTACATCGGCATTATCGGTGCAAGATCCACGTTCAAGACCGATGGATGCGCAGCAAAAAGCCGATGAGAAACATCGTCTATTTAGCGATGAAACATCGGATTTTATAAGCTGGTTAAAGTTGTGGGAGTGGTATCATGAGCAAGTAAAACACCATTCTAAAAATCAATTGCGCAAGCTCTGTCAGAAACATTTTTTATCCTATGTTCGGCTAAGAGAATGGCATGATTTGCATGGGCAGCTATTGGGCATTGTACGTGAGTTGAATATGAAACCAAATCAGCAGCCTGCCACACCCGATGAGATACATCGCGGGTTGCTGGCAGGTTTATTGGGGCATATTGCGTTGCAAGATGAGGCTAAGAGCTATTTTGGCGCTAGAAACTTAAAATTATCGTTATTTCCAGGTTCTGCATTGTATAAAAAACCGCCAAAGTGGTTGATGGCAGCCAGCTTGGTGGAAACAACGAGACTATATGCTCGTACATTAGCGCCGATTGATCCAACGTGGTTAGAGCGATTAGCACCACATCTGATTAAGCGTGAGCATTCCGAACCACATTGGTCATCCAAGCGGGCGCAAGTGCTGGCTTATGAGCGGGTGAATTTGTTTGGTTTATCTATCGTGGCAAAGCGTGTCGTCAACTATGGTGCGATTGATGCGGTATTGTCGCGCGAGTTGTTTATTCGCCATGCTTTGGTGCTTGGTGAATACCGTACACATGGTAAATATGCCCAGCATAATAAAAGTCTGATTTATGAGTTGGAAAAACTTGAAGCCAAATCACGGCGACGAGATGTATTGGCGGAAGAGCAGGTCATCTTTGAATTCTTTGACGCACTGATTCCCGAACATGTGCATAGCGGCAAGCTCTTTGAGCAATGGCGGAAAGAAGCCGAACAAAAGAATCCCAAACTTTTATATTTAACCAAGAATATTTTGTTGGCGAAGCAGGATACCGGCATTGAGGCTGCTGATTTTCCCGATGACATTCAAATCGGCGTGCAGTGTTTGCGTTATGAATATCATTTTGATCCATCACATCATGCTGATGGCATCACCTTGCTCGTACCTCAAGCCATGTTGGGGCAATTAGAAGCCGAAGCATTTGAATGGTTGGTTCCAGGGATGTTGCAAGAGAAGTTAACCTTGTTGATTAAAGGCTTGCCTAAAACATTGCGTCGTAGTTTTGTGCCAGCACCACAATTTGCAGAGGCGGCAATGTCGGCAATGAGCTTCGGGCAGGGGGCATTGTTACCAGCTTTTTCCAAAGAGCTCGAGCGTATGACTGGTGTTTACATTCCTTTGGAACAATGGATGTTGGAGAAGTTACCCAAGTATTTATTGATGAATTTCCGTGTGTTGGATCAGCGTAAGAAAAAAATCGCTGAAAGTGATGATTTGTTTGATTTACAAGGCAAATTTTCAGCTACTACTGCACAAGCGACTGTGAGCCATTCTTTGGAACGTACGGGGATCAAAGCATGGGACTTTGATGCCTTGCCCGAAGTTGTAGTGAAGCAATCACAGGGTTTAAGCTTACAATTGTTTCCTGCCTTGGTGGATACACAAGATAGTGTCGCCATTCAGATGTTTGATAGTCGTGATAAAGCTGATATTGCCATGCATGGAGGCGTGCGTCGCCTATGCATGTTGGCGATGTATCAACAGGCTAAAATGCTTGATCAACACATGAAAAAAATGAAGCCGATGATGATGTTGGCAGCATTGATGGGCGAGCCTGGACGATTACGCAAAGATGTGATTGAGAAAAGCTTTGAATCGGTCTTTTTAACGGCTGAATTACCACGCAGCAAAGAAGCTTTTGAGCAATGTTTGGAAAAGGGTCGAGCTAGCTTGATTCAGGAAGGGCAACGCATCATTAATATGGTAGATGAAGCACTACAAACCCATACGCGATTAACAGCGACGATTCATGCCAGTGTTGCGCCTCAAAAAGCGGTGATGTTAGAGGATGTAAAACAGCAGTGTGCAGCACTTGTATATGATGGTTTTGTTGTGGCAACGCCCGTAGGCTGGTTAAGACATCTGGCTCGTTTTTTGGATGCTGCTTGTATTCGTGTGGAAAAATCAGCGCGAGATTTGAATAAAGACAAACAAATGGCAGAACAAGTTGCGGTGTTTTGGCAGCAATATCAACAACGTTGCAAGCTTTTGCAGAGCAAACAGATGATTGAGGATGATTTACAAGAATTTCGTTGGATGATTGAGGAGTTGCGCGTGTCTTTGTTTGCTCAGGCGTTAAAAACCAGTGTGCCAATTTCGGTCAAACGACTAGAAAAACGCTGGCAGGCATTGAGATGAGTGTGCGAGTCGATAAATGGCTATGGGCAGCACGGTTTTTTAAAACGCGTGGTTTAGCCAGTGAAGCTGTCAAAGCTGGGCATGTAGAGCTGAATGACATACGCAGCAAACCTTCTAAGATGGTGCAGATTGGGGATGTATTGCAAATCAAGCGGGGTATGGATGTTTATGTGATTGCTGTACAAGGCTTGGCAGAAAAACGCGGCTCGGCAACGATTGCCCAATCTTTGTACCAAGAGAGTGAA
>CAYPXU010000096.1:0-7330 GCA_964414875.1 uncultured Zetaproteobacteria bacterium
AAAACGCTAAATGCCGCTGCGAGTTGCAACGGCGTAGTGGCGATACCTTGCCCAAAGGCTATATTGGCGGTTTCCACCACCCCCCATTTTCTTGGCGGGCTAAGGATCCCTGGCGACTCACCACCCAAACCTATGCCTGTCCGTTGTCCAAAACCTAAGGATGATAAATGTCCACCCAGTTGTGCGGCACCTATATCCAAGGCTATTTTAGCAGCACCAATATTACTCGATCTTGCAATAACACCTGTCAAATCGAGCCAGCCTTCGGAATGATCATCATGAATGGTATAGTCAGCGACTTGGAAATCGCCATTCTCACAAAACACAAGGCTGTTTACCTGCCATTTTTTTGAATCAATGGCTGTAGCGATGGTAAATGGCTTCATGGTTGAACCAGGTTCGAAAACATCTGTGATTGCGCGGTTTCTCCATTGGCCAGGCTTGTATTTGGTAAAATTATTGGGGTTAAATCCAGGCCAGCTTGCCATCGCTAAGATGTCACCGTTTTTTGGGTTCATCACAATTACAGAACCGCCTTTGGCATGTTGTTTGTGAACAGCCTCGGTCAATGCTGCATAAGCGATGCTTTGTATATTACTATCAAGGGTTAATGTTAAAGTGCTACCCATGTGCGGTTTTTTTAACCACACACCACCAGGTAAGGAGTGACCGTGAGCATCGCGTTGCACAAGGCGTGTGCCAGCCTGACCTTGCAGATGTTGATCCATACTGCGCTCAATGCCTTCCAAGCCATGCCCATCAATACCTACAAAACCCAAAATATGGCCAGTTTCGGGGCCTAAGGGGTGATAACGTCGCCATTCATTTTCTTGGCGCACACCTGGAATATTTAAGGCTTTTACGCGTGCGGCAATAGCAGGAGAGGTTTGACGTGCCAGCCATGTGAAACCTTTGCGATGCTTGATTTTTCTTTGCAGTTTAGATAATGGTATTGTAAGGGCTTTTGCCAATGCTTTTAAATCTTTTTCGGGGATTTCTCCAGCCAAAGCACCAATGGATGGCACTTCAATACTTTTGGAGAGAATACGCCCTTGGCGATCAACAATCGTTCCGCGTGGCGCAGCCACATTATATTGATGAAAATGTTGATGAGTGGCGCGGGCTTTCAGCTCATCTCCCTGTAATATATGCAAATCAACTGCGCGGATAAGCAACATTGCCAAGCCAAGCGCCATCAAACCAACCACCACCTCCATGCGTCGGCGTGTATGAATATCATGTTGTTTATGCACTTTGCTCATGGTTGCAAGACCTGCATAGGGCGAGGCGCTTGCATGCCAAGCTTACGATGCGCTAGTTGGCGCAGACGATTTGGGCGAGATAAGCTGGCATATTCCAGACCAAGAGCTTGGATTTTGTCTTGTTGCTTGGTTATTTCGTGTTGTAGCAAGGATGCGCGTTGAGATGTTTCAATACGCAGGTGTGATAACCAAACTTGCGAGGCCGCCAGTACGCTAATGGATAGAAAAAGTGAGATGTAAAGCAAGCGCATACTCATGATGCAGGCTCAGGCAAACGCTCTGCAACGCGTAACATAGCAGAGCGACTGCGTGGGTTTTCTGCCAACTCAGCTTCACTGGCGCGGATGGGTTTTTTTTGTACCCAGCGCATAGATGGCGTCTTACCACAAATGCACATGGGGAATTCTCTTGGGCAAGTGCATGGGTTTACCTCGGCCTCAATCAAATCACGGATGCGGCGATCTTCACCTGAGTGAAACGAAATAACAGCGAGGCGACCCAATGGCGCAAGGCAATGCATGGCGGCTTTAATAGCCGTATCAATTTGACCATATTCATCATTCACCCAAATGCGCAAGGCTTGAAAGGTGCGTGTTGCAGGGTGGGTAGAGCCATGGCGTGTTTTGGGAGGTACGGCATGGAAACAAATGTTTTCCAGCTCATGGGTTGTATTTAGCGCATCATTTTGCACTGCTTTTAGGATAGCGCGCGCAATACGCCCCGCAAAACGCTCATCGCCAAACGAGCGAATAATGCCTGTCAGTTCTTTTTCTGAAACTTTTTTTAATCGTTCAGAAACAGGATGTTCTGCATCTGGATTCATACGCATATCAAGTGGTCCGTCATGCTTGAATGAAAAACCGCGTTCTGCTTGATCAAGTTGTGGCGAAGACACGCCCAAATCAAATCCGATACCACAAATATTGGACTCGCCAGCCTCTGATATAGCCTGCTCTAAACCTGCAAAATCACTATGGATGATACGAAAACGCTTGTCTTCGGCAGCTAAAATATTGGCCGTTGCAATAGCTTGTGGATCACGATCCAATGCTAATAAATGAGCTTTCTCTGAAAGGCGTTCTAACAACATGCGAGCATGACCGCCTCGTCCAAATGTAGCATCAACATAGTGACCGTCAGGGTCAGTAAGCAGCGCATCGATGAAAGAGGTGGCAAGAACGGGAATGTGTTCTTGGGCTTGCATGTTAGATGCCCAACTGCTCAAGCATATCGGGATCTATGGTATCATTCTCTATTTCAAGCTGCCATAACTGAGTATCCCATATCTCAACAGTGTTTGATGAACCTGCAAACTGCACTGATTTAGATAGACTAGCATGTTCGCGCAACGACTGTGGTAGCAGGACACGCCCTTGTTTATCAACCGTGCATTCAATTGCCGAGCTAACAACACGACGCTGAATGTGGCGCAATGTGGGGTTGGAAGATGGAATGAGGTTTAACTTGTCTAAGAAAGCCTGCCACTCCAGCATAGGATAGACGCGTAAACACGCATCACGAATATCTCTGGTAATCACCATGCGATCATCATCGTAATCTTTGCGCAATGCATCACGAAAGGCAGCAGGCACATTAACCCGACCTTTGTTGTCCATTGTGTTTGCGTAATTACCGATAAACATGCTGGTCGTTATTCTCCTGTGTGCTATTACCCACACTTACCCACTTGCCGACAATATCGACCATATTTTTACATATGTCAATGATATTGCATAATAATTAATCATATATTTCATGGTGTTATGATAAATCATTTTATTTATAGGGGGTTTTCATGACTTGTGAAGCAAGTTCTTTCAGAATATTGCATAAGCCCTTGTTATACATGGAATAAATGCAGTTTTATTTGTCTAATTCAAAGGGTTTTGGCTTTGTGGGTTAAAGTGGGTTGTTTTTTTAGAGGGCTTGCTATTGTTGTTTGTTTTGTGAATTTTGCAGGTGCTTTTTTGCTCGTTCTAGGTCTTCTGGTGTATCAACGCCTAAGCAGTGGAAGTTGCCAATGCTGACAGCAATGGTGTGCCCATGATGCAATACACGCAACTGTTCTAGCTGTTCTGAGTCGCCGCTTTCACATTCTTTTAAATCCTTATAATTAAGGAGGAATTCTTTGGTGTAGGCATATAGGCCGACGTGTTGTAATGCTGTGGATGATGCTGATTTGCGTGGAAAAGGGATGGCGGCACGGCTGAAATACATGGCATGGCTTTTTGCATTGCAAACAACTTTGACAACATTGGGGTCATGCAGGTCTTCATCGCGTAATAGAGGGTGGGCAAGCGTTGCCATTTCAAGTCTTGGCTCTGTAATAAAAGGTTGAATGACCGACTGAATGGCAAGCGGGTCGATCAATGGCTCATCGCCCTGAACATTGACTACAATATCACAATTCATGTTTTGTATAGCTTCAGCCAAGCGTTCACTACCGCTGCCGTGTTCGCTATGACTCATAAAAACATCACAATCAGCAGAGCGCGCAACCGCTGCAATGCGCTCATCATCGGTGGCTACAAACACATGACCGATATTGGCTTGCTTGGCTCGTTCAATAACATGCACAATCATTGCTTTGCCAGCTAAATCTGCAAGCGGTTTGCCTGGAAAACGTGTAGAGGCAAAACGTGCGGGAATACCAACGGCAATGTTCATCTTATTGGTAGGTGCTTGCGCCATGTTTAATAAGCCTCAATTTCCTGCCAATTGGCAGTGGCAGTGCCCACCTTGCCAACCACAACACCCGCAGCTTTATTCGCCGTTTGTGCAGCAAGAAGCGGGGAGTCGCCATTACATAAACAAGTAGTAAATACCGCAATGACTGTATCACCAGCCCCTGTTACATCAAAAACATCACGTGCAGCTGTTGGGATATGATGGCAAATATCACCATCAAATAAAGTCATGCCGCGTTCAGAGCGTGTGACGAGAGTGTATTTCAAGCCCAGTATCTGATGAAGCTTGCGAGCAATAGCTTCGACATGTGCATCTTCATTGATGTTATCCATGCCAGCCATGTCGGCGGCTTCGTGCAGGTTGGGTGTGATAAAAGTTGCGCCACGGTAAGCATTTGTATGGGCAGGTTTTGGGTCAACAGCAATAATTTTTCCAGCCAGTGATGGAATCAATAGCTCTAGAAATTCAGGGGTTAGTACGCCTTTGGCATAATCGGATAAAATAACGGCTTTGGTGTTGGTAAGTTGGCTTTTTAAATGTTCGAGCAGGCTTACATGCATGTCTTCGTGTAAGGCTGTGGTCCACTCCTTGTCAAAGCGTACAACTTGTTGGTGACGGGCAATTACACGGGTTTTAATGGCAGTAGGGCGACCATTCTTTTTGGTAAGAACGCCTTCATGGGCGGCATCAAGTTCAGCCAAACGTTTGTGAACCCAAGTGCCGGGCTCATCATCTCCCACGACACCAAACATGGCTGATGCTTGCTCTAGTGCATGTAAATTGCGAATAACATTGGCAGATCCACCAAGTCTGCGCTCGACTTTTTCAACATGCACGACGGGCACAGGTGCTTCGGGTGAAATGCGAGATACATCGCCAAGTACAAATTCATCAACAATGATGTCGCCGATAACCAATATCATGATTTAAAGCGCCTCTCTAATTCTTTTACGAAGCTATTAGCCTGCATATATTCCTTGGCATAGGAGCTAAGTTTGATGATGCGGCGTAACAAATAATCGGCACGCACATTATATGTCAGCCAGTTGTAGCGGAAAATGGCATCATGGCTGCGTTTTGCTGCATTTTCATCGAAGTTTAGAGTCTCTGGTATAGCGGTTTTTTTGAAAAGAATTTGAATATCAGGGTTATCATCATCAGTGAATGTTTGCACGACTTCAAAACCAGCGGATTTTGCCATGTTTATCAACGTATGATGGGTGAAATTATAGGTATGGGCAAAGTGAAATAAACGAGCAAAGGTTGCAAATGGCGCACCAATATTGGGGCATTCGATATACAGCAAAGCCTCGTCTTTAAGCAAGCCACGCATGTGTGTTAAGGCGCGTTTGGGGGAAACAAAATGTTCGATGACATGAATCAATAAGACAACATCACGTGAGTGGTCTGCTTTAAGATCGTATAAATTGATATTTTCTACACGGGCATGCAATACATCGCGAGTATAGCTGTTGAAATCGGTGTTAGGTTCAATGCCTGAGGCAGCAAAGCCATCAGCTTCAAATGATTTAACCGTGCAACCAATGCCAGCACCCACTTCAAACACTTTGGACTTTTCAGGAGTGAATGGTTTTATTTGTGTGAGAATGCGTTGACCATTGTTCCAAGCACGCATAATACGACGTGGTGAAGGTTTGCTTTCACCATGGTAATCACGGCGGTAATCTTTGGCATAATAGGTGGAAATTTCATCTTCACTGGGCATCGGCACATGCATAACCAAGCCGCAGCCTTGGCATAGGCCTGTTTTTAAGGGGTTGTTGTGACGGTCGTATTCGGAAATAATTTCGAAATCTGTGCCGCCGCAAAGATCACATGTTTGGTGCGTAGGTGTAGTCAAAAAAAACTCCTTCAAACCTTCTTCTTGAATGGGGTGTCGCCAAGTCTGCCAGCCTTAGAGCTTGGCGGCGAGTTTTCTACGTTCGGTTACTTCGGTTTTAAGTTGTCCACAAGCAGCAGAAATATCGCGACCCTTTGATTCGCGTACGACGGCGATAAAGCCCGCTTGTTTTAATTCAGCGCGAAAGGCTTCAACATGGCTGCGTGCAGGGCGTTGCCATGAGCTTCCCTGAAAGGGGTTAAAGGGTAATAAGTTGATGGTTGTTGCCATGCCGTCAAGCAGCTGAGCAAGGCGTTTGGCATCTTCGAGGCTATCGTTGATGCCGCCAAGCAGTACATACTCAATAAGGATGCGTTTGCGCCCGTGTTTGTCGATATAGGCGCGCATGGCACCCAAAAGCTCTTGCAGTGGATACTTTTGGTTAATGGGCATGATGTGGCTACGTGTTTCATCCGTTGTGGCATTGAGAGACACTGCCAAAGAGCAAGGTAATTCATCTTCAATCATGCGATAGATGGCAGGCACAAGTCCTGCTGTGGATAAGGTGACGCGGCGCGGGGAAAATGCCATGCCTTTGGGGTCAGTGACCATGCGTACAAAGTCAGCGACAGCATCATAGTTGTGCAAAGGTTCGCCCATACCCATCAAGACAAGGTTAGTAACAGGTTGCCCCATGATATGGCGGGCAGTAAATACCTGCGACATGATTTCGGCAGTGCTTAAATTGCGCGTTAGTCCAGCGGTTGCAGTGAGGCAAAATTTACAACCAATTGCACAGCCAACTTGTGTGGAAACGCATTGTGTGAGTCTGCCAGATGCAGGAATCAGTACGCTTTCAATTTCTTTGCCATCAGGCATGGCGAGTAATATTTTGCGTGTGCCATCCTCAGCTTGTTGGTCGGCAATGAGTTTTGGCTCGAACAAACGAACATGTTGGTCAAGGTATGTGCGTAACTGTTGCGGAAGTTCGGGCATAGCATGCCAGTCGCAAATGCCACGGCGAAAAATATAAGCATTGAGTGTTTCAGCGTGAATATCTTTCACGCCAGCACCACGACATAGAGCAAGTAATGCTTGGGCATTCATGCCTGTAAGGTAGGGGCGTTGATCGAACTTGTTTTTTATGTCATTTTGCATGTGAGAAATAGCCGAGGATGATTGTCCTCGGCTATGGAAAGGTATTATAGGCCGTATTTCGCCTTGTTTGCAGCCACATCTTCAGCCGATGGTGGGGTATCTTCATCCACTTCTGCCAAATCAAAGCTGTCACGATCTGTATCGCATAATTCATTCAAAGCAATATCGGATTCAAACACTTCAGGCACATCTTCTTCAGGGTAAATGGCTTCCCAAGGACATTCAGGTTCACAAACAGCGCAGTCGATGCACTCTTCTGGTGAAATCAACAGCATATTGGGTGTTTCTTCGCTAACTTCTTTGGGTTGATAAAAACAATCCACAGGACATACCGCAACGCATGCAGTATCTACGCAATCTTTACAAAGTTGGGTGACAACAA
>CAYPXU010000097.1:0-7284 GCA_964414875.1 uncultured Zetaproteobacteria bacterium
TGTTGAGCCTGTGCAAAATAAAATATCCGTTTGATGGTTTAACCACTGATATTGGCCACTTCAATGATAACGTGAAAGGTAAAGTCCAAGTTGGTGAGATAATGAAGGCATAACTGCTTTGTATTGGTTTCAACAACCATTCTCATGCCTTAACTTGTGTAAAAGGTTCAGTTTTACACACAATAACAAACCCCAAACGGCACAGGAAAGTGCCATGAGCGCCATAAAGAAGGTGATGCTAATCAATGCATCCCATGATGAAGAAAGCCGCGTAGCCATTGTTCTCAATGACTACCTGCAAGAGCTAGATATTGAATCAGCCCACAAAGCCCTAACCAAAGGCAATATTTACAAAGGTACAGTCACCAAAGTTGAAGCCAGCTTACAGGCTGCTTTTGTAGAATACGGATCAGCCAGACAGGGATTTTTACCCCTAAATGAAATCCACCCTGACTTCTGGAAAGAAGGCGCAGACAAATCTGCCGACCCGCGTAAAGTGAATATTCGCGATGTCTTGGAACACAAACAAGAGCTGTTGATTCAAGTAGTGAAAGAAGAGCGTGGCAATAAAGGTGCTGCTTTAACCACCAATATTTCATTGGCTGGTCGTTATACGGTATTGATGCCTAATAATTCTCGCGGTGGTATTTCTCGCAAACTATCCGAAGAACAACGCCGTGCCATCAAACAAATCCTCACCCACCTGAATGTGCCTGATAATATGGGTTTGATTGTCCGTACTGCGGGTAAAGACCAAGAATTAGAATCTCTGGAATGGGATTATCAATATCTTCGCCGTCTATGGGATGAGATCAGAATTAAAAGTGACAGTGCGCCATCACCAAGCCTCATTTACTTGGAAGGAGACTTGGCAACACGCGCTATTCGCGATCATTTTACCGATGATATTGATGAAATTTGGGTTGATAACCATGACATTTACACCCGTACCAAAGCCTTTGTACATGCTGTTTTACCAGGCAAAGAAAAACTCGTAAAACTCTACCGTGGCAAACAGCCCTTGTTCCGTAAGCATGGCATTGAATCACAATGTGAAGAAATTCACCAACGTGAAATTCGCCTACGCTCTGGTGGCTCAATTGTCTTTGATCCTACCGAAGCTTTAACCTCTGTTGATGTCAATTCCTCACGCGCAACGGGTGGTAAAAACATTGATGCCACGGCTCTTGCTACCAATTTAGAAGCCGCTGAAGAAATTGCCCGCCAGCTTCGCATTCGTGATATTGGCGGTTTGGTAGTTATTGATTTTATTGATATGGCAAACCGTAAAAATGGCCAACAAGTCGAAGAAGTGCTGCGTGATGCAACCCGCCCTGATAAAGCTCGCATTCAATTTGCCAAAATATCACGTTTTGGCTTGTTAGAGATGTCACGTCAACGTCTGCACCCATCGGTACGCGAATCGACCACTGAAACATGTCCGCGTTGCCGTGGCCGAGGCTCTATTCGTACCGTCGAATCCATGGCATTACAAATGCTTACACGCATGGAGGATTGGGCTGAATCAGGCAAAAAACCAACCTTGGTTGTACAAGTTCCATCCGAAACGGGTGAATATTTGATGAATAATAAACGTGAGAGTATTGCACGCATTGAAGAAAACCATGAAGTGCAAATCACCTTGCAAATAAAACCTGAATTAATGATTCCACATTATCGCATTGAACGCCAATGGAATGAAAATAATCAGCAACGCGTGGAAGTGCTCGAAGATACCAGCAAAGGGCGCAAACCCGCCAAGCCAAATCGTAAGCTAAACCCGTTAAAACCTGTTGTTGGCATACCAACACCACAGCAACGCACACCGCAAAAAACAAGCAGTTTACCAGCTTGGATCGTAGCATTATTGGATATATTATCAGGTGCTTCACGTAAGAAAAAACGTGAGGAAGAGGAACGCAAGCAGAAACAGCAACAAAACCGCAACCGAAATCGTAGAAGCCAACCGCGCAACCGTAAAACCCCGTCACGCAAACCAAAATCTACGGAGCCTAACAAACAAGCTCAAAAGAAAGCACCTGCCAATAAACCATTAACTGACAAACCGTCAGCCGATAATAAAACCGTTGAATCCAAAGATGCAACGACAAAACCTGAGCAGGAGAATAAAGCGGGTGCGCAGCGCAAACGTCGTCGTCGTCGTCGCCCAACAAAACGTACTGCTGAGACAACAGAAAACACGTCCAATGCAGAACAACAAACGGACAAATCCAAAACAGCAAAGCCTAAAACTTCTAAACCTATTAAAGAGGCTCAGAAAGATACCCATAAAGAAAAAAAACAGGTTAAAGCTAAACCCGAAAAAGTTACTCCTCCAGTCAGTACAAGCGAATGAACCATTCTCAGGAGTTGTTATCACTTACCATTCCTGAAGATATGATGGGTCAGCGGCTTGATCATGCGCTGGCTCATTTAAGTGATTTATCTCGTAGTCGCATCAAAGAACTATTGAAAAATGGCGCTATTGAACAAAATAATCGCCATGTAACCATGAAAGCATCCACCGCTGTTTGTGCGGGTGATGTTTTCACAGTTCATGTACCAGAAAATCGTCCAATGGTACTCACACCAGAAGATATTCCATTGGATATTTTGTTTGAAGATGAGCATTTACTTGTCGTGAATAAACCACCTGGCATGGTGGTCCATCCCAGCCATGGTCATGGCACTGGGACACTGGTACATGCTCTATTGCACCACTGTGAATCATTACCTGGCATCAATGGTGTTGAAAGGCCTGGCATTGTACATCGTATTGATAAGGATACATCAGGTTCTTTGGTTGTTGCCAAAACAGAGGCAGCACATCACGGGCTGGTCGCCCTTTTTTCTCAACATGATATCAATCGACAATATCTTGCTTGGTGTAAAGGTGTGAGTCGCTGGAATCATCAACGAATTGAGCAGCCGATTGGTAGGCATCCCCATCACCGCCAGAAAATGGCCATTGTAAGTACGGGCAAAATCGCCATTACTGATGCCGATCTTGAATGTCGTTTTGAGCATCAGTTCAGCCGCATGCGTTTAACCCTGCACACAGGGCGCACCCATCAAATTCGTGTACATTTAGCCGCTGAAGGTCTGCCTATTTTAGGTGACTCCACCTATGCGCGCAATTTCAATCCTAGCAAAGCTTTACCCGAATCGCTGCACAACGCACTGAATCAACTTACACGTCAAGCACTGCATGCCGAAATCCTTGGTTTTGTTCACCCTATCACTCAAGAAAAAATCCTCTGCAAAGCCCCTCTACCCGAAGATTTATCCATACTAAATCATGCCCTTGAGCATATATCAGACTAAATTATTAACATATTTATCGCATCAAAACTATTCGCTAAACATCATATCACAGGCATCTTTAGCGAACGACAAGGCGGCATCAGCCCCGCTCCTTTTGACAGCCTTAATCTGGGCCTTAATTTGGGTGACTCTGATGAAAATGTGCAACAAAACCTCAATCAATTATGTATTGCTACGCACCTTCCCGTCCCCCACCGCAGCCAGCAAGTGCATGGCACGGATTATCTATTATGTGAAGGACAAGGCATACAACACGATGATCAAGCAGACATCCTCATCACCCGCACAGCAGGCTGTACTGTTGCTGTGCGCACTGCGGATTGTTTACCTATATTACTTATTGACGCTCAAGCAGGCGTTGCTGCCGCAGTACATGCTGGATGGCGCGGCACTGCTCAGAATATTGCGACAGTTGCCATACAAAAAATGCAAGAATTCGGTGCAAGACCTGAATATATATTTGCCTGTTTAGGTCCGTGCATCACACAATCTTGCTTTGAAGTAGATATAACTACTGCCAATGAGTTATGCGATAGCCATTCCCAAGCCCATCTTTGTATTCACTATAAAAATGATAAAGCATGGGTAAATATACAGGCTATTAACGCTTTGCAACTTCAGTCTTCAGGGCTTAATATCGACAATATAGAGTCTAGCAACCTCTGTACTTCCTGTTTACCCGAACGTTTTTTTTCTTACCGTCGCGATGGTATTCAAACTGGCAGGCAACTCGCCATTGTAGCATTGCCCATGTCGCTCTAGCATCTCGCCCATGAATCGTTTGTTACTATTACTTGTTATTACTATCGGTCTTATTACAGGCTGCGGAAAAGAAGAAGTTTCACTCTCCGACTCTGCGAAAGCAGACTTTATAAAAGCCAAAGAATATATTGATGCGGGTTTATACTCTTCCGCCAACTTATTTTTGGAAAAGTTCTCAACCAAACACCCTTATAGCCAGCATATTGCTGCTGCTGAACTACTGCGCATCTACGCCGCTTTTAAGAATGAAGAGTATATTCTTAGTGAAACACTCGCTACACGCTTTATTAGCAGTCACCCTAATCATCCTGATATATCTTATGCCCAGTATATATTATCCATGAGTTACCTTAAAGAAACTGTGGCTTCTCAGCGTGACCCTGCCCCCACTCGCTTGGCCGTTGCCGCTTTTGAGAAGTTAATTCATGATTATCCAAAGTCTGATTATCTTCCGGCAGCCAGAACTCATTTACAAAGTTTAAAAAACAAACTTGCTGAACATGAATTATATATTGGTAAATACTATTTTGACCATGAGCGTTTTGTTGCTGCAACCAATCGCTTCCAAGAAATTGTAAAAAAATATCAAACCAGCCCTGCTATCGAAGAAGCATTGTATTATTTGGCAGCCAGTTTCGCCTCATTACATCTTACAGATAGCGCCCGTGATAGCGCAGTATTACTGCGCCACAACTATCCAAAAAGTGCGTGGAGTGAAAAAGCTGCGGTATTTTTATAAATCTACTGCTGTTTTAATCTTGCTGGCAGCATTAACTGCCTGTAATGCAACAAATACAGCCGATGTCGCTGCTGTTCTGGATGAGCGCAATCTTGCAGTGAACGAGAAAAATATTGCTGCCTATGCGGATATTATAGTCGATGATTATAATCAGAATCACCACACGAAAGACGATGTGCTTACGCAAATGTTTGGCCTATTTAAACATTTCCAAGCCATCCAAATGCAAACACATAATCGCCATATTAATATCATTGATGATAATCATGCCTTATGTGAGCAAAGCTATACACTTAAGGTCATGGCTGATAATGAATGGCGAAGCATGGTGCAACAAGAGCAGTTACAACTCACCAAACAAGGTGATATTTGGAAAATAAGTGGTGGTTTATAGAGCTTTTATTTCCGCTTTCGTCCCAGTGGAAAATCATCCACATCAATAGCTTTTCGTATTGCATTGTCAGCCTGTATAAGAAGTTTTAATTCTGCTTTATTTAACAACCCCTGCTCACATAAATCCTGCCCATTTTCTCGCGTAAACACCGTATTTGCATCACGCAAACGCTGTTCAATTGGCTCAATCTTCAATGTTAATAACAAGGCTTCTTCTAGGCATCCAACCACATCATTGGCATCATCGGGTAAATAAATACCGTCTAGCCATGTCTTGCGAGCATCTCCAACCTCTTGTAATTGCAAAGCAAGCTTCTGATTCAAAGCATCGGATGGTTTTTGTAGCCTCCGCCCCAAAGGAAATACCCATGCATAAAGTTTCCAGCGCACCAGCGGAACAGGAAAGTGACGAATAATGCCGTGCAATGCCGCTTGCACCTCATACAAGGCATATTGACATGCCCACTGGGCACTCACCTTATCTGATTCAGATTGCCCATCATCTTCAAAACGTTTAAGCGTCGCTGAACAGATATACATATAACCAAGCGCATCAGCAAAACGACCCGATAACATTTCTTTGCGCTTCAACTGACCACCGAGCACCATCAAAGCAACATCACTCACGACTGCAAATGCAGCCGAAAATCGTGCTAATTGTTGATAATACTTGTTCATATCCCCACTGATAGGACTTGCCGCCAAACGCCCATCACTCACTGCGAATAAAACTGAACGAGCAATATTACGCATCAGATGCTCTGCATGTTGCAATATAAGTGAATCAAAACCTTTCATATTATCGGACTGTAGTGCCTCCATCTCCTGCTGTATAAAGGGATGACAACGCATCGAACCTTGCCCAAAAATAATCATGCTACGGGTTAAAATATTCGCGCCTTCAACGGTTATGCCAACAGGTATGGTTTGATACATGCGTGCCAAATAATTTGATGGTCCCATGCAAATACCACGTCCACCATGCACATCCATGCCATCATTGACCACCTGCCGCATACCTTCGGTTAAATAATATTTCACAATCGCAGTAATCACAGCGGGACGTTCGCCCTGATCCAACATAGATAATGTAAGCAACCTTGTTGAATCCATCATATAGGTCAGACCGCCAATCCGAGCCATCGTTTCTTGCACGCCTTCAAATCGGCCAATGGGAAGATGAAACTGTTTGCGCACCCGTGCATACGCACCTGTTGCTTGGCTCACACGCTTGCCTGCTCCAACACTTAATGCTGGCAAAGAAATACCACGCCCCACTGCCAAACGCTCTACCAACATTTGCCATCCTTTGCCTATATATTCCTGCCCACCAATCAGCCAACCCATGGGCACAAACACATCTTTACCACTATTAGGGCCATTCATAAATGCAGCATTGAGCGGGTAATGTCTACGCCCTATTTTCACACCCTTTGTCTTTGTTGGAATAAGTGCGCAGCTAATACCCAAATCCTCTGTATCACCCAATAAAGCATCAGGATCATAAGCATGGAATGCCAAACCAAGCACTGTCGCCACAGGCCCAAGCGTGATATAACGTTTTTCCCAGTTAATACGAAATCCAAGCACTTCTTTGCCCTCATACTTTCCTTTACAGACCACACCAGTATCCGTCATTGCACCTGCATCGGAGCCAGCAACCGGGCTAGTCAATGCAAAGCAGGGAATTTCTTCACCTGTTGCCAATTTGGATAAATATTGTTCTTTTTGCTCATCTGTACCGTATGATAAAAGAAGCTCCGCAGGTCCCAATGAGTTTGGAACCATAACCGTTACCGCAGCACTTAAAGAGCGACTGGCGATTTTTTGTACCACTTGTGAGTGCGCATAGGTCGAAAAAGCTAGGCCGCCATACTCTTTGGGGATAATCATGCCAAAAAAACCATGGGACTTGATAAACGCCCATGTTTCTGGTGATAAATCATTACGTTTATGGGTAATGTCCCAGTCATCCAGCATTTTACAAAGCTCTTCGGTTTCATGATCTAGAAAACGCTGCTCTTCATCAGTTAGTGTGTTTTTAGGAATATCGAGCAACTTCTGCC
>CAYPXU010000098.1:0-6947 GCA_964414875.1 uncultured Zetaproteobacteria bacterium
CAAAGGTTTTATCAACAACACCATCAGGATCAGAGCCATCACGATCAATTTTGTTAATTACAACGATTGGCTTTAAGCCTAATGCCAAAGCTTTAGAGGTTACAAAACGGGTTTGTGGCATTGGGCCTTCAGCAGCATCCACCAATAAAACCACACCATCCACCATGTTTAATACACGTTCAACTTCGCCGCCGAAGTCCGCATGGCCTGGGGTGTCAACGATGTTGATATGATAGTCCTTGTAATCAATGGCGGTGTTTTTTGCCAAAATGGTAATGCCACGTTCTTTTTCAATAGCATTGGAATCCATGACACAGGTATCCATAGCTTCACGAACATCATCAAATGTTCCAGACTGCTTGAGCAGCTCATCCACCAGTGTAGTTTTGCCGTGATCCACGTGAGCGATGATGGCGATATTGCGTAATTTGCGTGACATTAATATTTACCTCAGAGGGTTATCAAATCAAGTTGAGTAACCTTTAAAATCGCGCGCATAGTAACAAGAATAGTATAAATAGATAGCATCCGTAGTAAATGGTATTTTTTACTGTGAATCTTTTTCTAACATTTGTTGAATAGCATAACCTGCTGTCATAAAACCAAATATATTGGGCAGATATGAAATAGTGCCATTGGTGGCTCGTGGGCGGGCATTGGGATCGCCTGGAATAGCTTGGTGCGATGAGGCATTGATGGCGGGTTCGGATGAAAAAATGACAGGGTGATCAAGTGAGCCGCCAATTTTCCGTAAACGGGAACGCAGGGCACGAGCCAGACCACAGGTATGCGTTTTTTTCAAGGTGGTCACTTCGGCTTTGCTAACATCAAAACGACCACCCGCACCAAGGCTGGTAACAATCGCAATGCCTGCTTTTTGACATGCTGCAATCAGCGCAGCTTTACATGTGACCGAATCAATACAATCAAGCACATAATCAGGTTTTAGTTCTTCTAGCAGTGCTTCGACATTATCAGGGTGAACAAATTCATCACGTATTGTGACTTGGGCATCGGGGTTAATATCGCTGATGCGTTTGGCAGCAACAGCAGTTTTCTTCTCACCAAGGTTGGATTGAAGGGTGATGAGTTGACGATTAAGATTGGATAGACCCACAATATCGTGATCTAATAGTGTAATATGCCCAATACCAATGCGTGCAATAGCCTCTGTGGCAGCACCACCCACACCACCAAGCCCAACAATGAGCACATGTTTACTGATAAGATTGCGAAGCCCTTTATCGCCGATAAGGATATGGGTGCGCTCGTGAAGTGGATTGATTGTCATAATGAAAACAACTCCTTGGTGTTCTTTGTACATTGTTGTTGTACAGATTCTAAAGCTATGCCACGAATTGTTGCCAATCTTTGAACGACATCAAGTAAATTAGCAGGTTCATTGCGTTGTTGCTTGCCCAAGCCATCGGGAGCATCGGTTTCCAGCAATAGGGACTCAAGTGGTAGCTTTTGTAGCAATGCGTTGGATTTTTCCCCTTTATTTTGCAATAAACGTGTGCCGATGCCAATATAAAAACCTAATTTGATAAATGCCTCAGCTTGTTGAAAGCTGCCTGAAAACCCGTGAATCACACCGCAAAGTTGCGGATAAGGGCGTAGTTGTGCTGCAACTTGATCGGCAGACTTCACGCTATGGATGATAAGTGGTAAATCAAATTGTACGGCAAGCTCGATTTGTTTTTGAAAACATTCGATTTGTATATGATGAGCAGGGCGGTTGGGCATAAAATCCAAGCCGCATTCACCTACTGCAATGGCATGAGGCAGTAGTTCTTCAAGCCGCTCTAAGTGTGAGTTATCATGTTGATCGCAATACCAAGGGTGGATGCCAAAGGCATTGGAAATATTTGCATGTTGTGCTGCCAAAGCTTGTTGTGCTTGCCATTGACTATGTTGTACACCGGCGATAATAAAATGCTCAATGCCTAATTGCTGGGCGTTTAGCAGGACGTATTCCAAATCATTTGAAAAACGTGCGTCATCTAAATGACAGTGGCTATCAATCATGGCGAGAGTTATTTAGTAGTAACATACTATCCATAGTGAAAGTGAGTTGCCTCCTGTTTGTTGAACACCCATAAGCCTCTTATGATGCCGCTATTCAAACTTGCTTAGCGATAGGTTGCCAGTAAGTATATTATCTTACAGGATTATAGAACATGTAAGGAATAATATACGGTAACTATTCAGCATAGTATCAACAATAGCCTGTAGCTGTTCAGATTGCTGCGTTTTTTCCAATAACGAGGCGAAAAAGCACAGCTTACTGCTGTAAGCGAGTAATTTTTAACGCTGATATTGGGAAAATAAGCGGTGAGCTGAATAGTTACAATATACGTTAAGTTTTTTATCAGCATGGAGTGATATTGTTTCAGGCTTGAAATAAAGTGGTTGGTTGACCTTACTTCGAGAGCTTTTAGAATACCATGCCTATGATTCAAGCTGATAAATTAAGTCGTCTATATGGTGAGAAATATGCAGTTCGTGATTTAAGTTTCCATATTAAACATGGTGAAGTGATGGGGCTTTTGGGGCCTAATGGGGCTGGAAAGTCTACGACCATGAAAATGTTAACCTGCTTTTTGCCACCATCATCGGGTTCGGCAAGTATTGATGGTATTGATATTCAAGAGGATATGGATGTGCGGCGACGCATCGGTTATTTGCCAGAACATGCCCCGTCTTATAGCGACTTGGATGTGCAAGGGCATTTATCTTTTATAGGACGCATGTATGCTGTTCCAGAAGCAACTTTGAAGGATAAAATTCATGAAATGAGTGCTGCATGTGGTTTGCAGGGTAGATTGCATCAGCGCATTGATGAGTTGTCAAAAGGTTATCGTCAGCGCGTAGGTTTGGCAGCCAGTATGTTGCATGATCCCGACTGCCTTATTTTAGATGAGCCAACAACAGGACTAGATCCCAATCAAATGGTGGAAATTCGTCAACTTATTCGACGCTTGGGTGAGAAAAAAACGGTATTGTTATCTTCCCATGTATTGTCAGAGGTTGATGCGGTGTGTGATCGTATGATGATTATAGATAGTGGTGAATTGCGAGCCATGGGCACACGGGATGAGTTGATTGCACTTTCATCATCGGGCTTGGTATTAGATGTTTGTATGCGTGGTGATGCCGAAGCCGTAGTGCTACAAATATGTGGACAATATGAAGGCTGTGAAGTTGATAGGCAGGCGTTGGAAGAAGGGCTTACAAAACTTGTGTTTCGCCATTCAAATACAACGACACCTTTGGCAGAAGCAGTTTTCTCGGCAGTTGTTTCAGTCGGTGGTGTGCTGCTTGAAATGCATGCGCAAGAAACATCTTTGGAAGATGTCTTTCATCGTGTGACAGGTAGTAATTCATGAGCACATCATGCTTTCAAATCATAAGTTTGTGCCGTAAAGAGTGGCGCATCGTGATGGATACCCCATTGGGTTATGTGATGGCGATTGCCTTCTTGAGTGTGTGCGGATTTTTCTTTGAAAGTAATTTATTTTTGCTTGGGCAAGCTGATATGCGTGCTTGGTTCTCTATTTTATCATTGTTGTTGATGTTTTTTATTCCAGCCATGGCAATGCGCATGTTGGCGGATGAGAAACGTAGTGGCACATTTGAATTGTTGGCAACCATGCCCATTACGACAATGACTATTGTGCTCGGCAAATACCTAGCATTGTGCTTGCAGATTTTGGCATTGCTTGCACTAACGTTGTTATATCCTTTAACACTTTCACTATTGGGAAATCTGGATGCGGGACAAATTTTAGCATCCTATTTAGCAGCCGTGTTATTGGCATCATCTTATGCTGCGGTGTGTTTGTATGCTTCAGCGATTACCCGTTATGAAGTAGTGGCATATGTACTTGGTTTCATTATGTTATTGTTGTCATTTTTGTTTTTTAAAGCCATGTCGACTTTTTCTCCTGCGGTGCAAGACTGGCTGGTTTTATTAAGCCCATTATCACATTATCAGTCGATGTTGCGTGGCTTGATTCGCCTATCTGATGTGATGTTTTTTATCGCCATGAATAGTTTATTTTTAACCTTAACATGGTTTGAATTGGAACGTCGGAGGTGGCGTTAATGCGTGGGGCTAACTTGGTAGATCAGCGCAAACTTATACGTCGTTCAGCATGGCTGCGTGTGCTCGTTGCATTGTCGTTTGGCTTGTTGCTTTTTACTTTGGTAAGTCTTTCACATATACGCAGTGATTGGACAGAAGATCAAATTTATAGCTTGTCGGATTCAACCAAGCAGGTGCTCGATGCTTTGGATGAACCTTTGATGATTCGAGCTTATATTACATCAGATTTGCCGCAACCTTACGGTCGTTTGCAGCGTTTTATAGAAGATATGTTGCAATCTTATTATGAAGCGGGGCATGGTAAGGTGGGCTTTGATGTGATCGACCCTGTATCGGATGGCAATGTATTGGCTTCGCTTAAGGCACTTAATATTCCCAAGATACAAGTGCAAGTGGTGGAAAATGATCAAGCACAGGTAAAGCAGGGTTATTTAGCCATAGTGTTGGAATACTTGGATCGCAAAGAAGTTATTTCTGTAGTGCAAAGCGAAGAAGGTTTTGAATATTTACTCACCAAAAAAATCAAAAAACTCACTGGTAAGGGTCGTGTGAAAATCGGTATCACATCAAGCTTTGCTGCGCATACGTTGGATGAGTTGCAGCGTTTCTCGGCATGGATGAAAGATGATTATGAACTGGTGACTTTGGACTTATTACATGCAGATGTTCCTGATGATGTACGATCTGTGATTGTTGATGGCATGACTCAAGTGCCATCCAAGGCATGGCGTTTTCGTTTGGATCAATTTCGTATGCGGGGCGGTGGTGTTTGGGTATTGGCGGGTAGTGCCAGGCCTTTATTATCGCAGGGTTTTGATGTGCAAGCTGTTGATGCGCATGCCAATGATTGGATTCATGATGATTTGGGTGTTTCTGTAGAGTCAGGTTTGCTGATGGATAAACGGGCGCAGCGTGTGGTGGTGCGTAATGGGGTATTTCAATCGCAAGTGGATTACCCTTTTGTAGCTAATGTTTTGGATTTGAATGAGACACACGTGATTAGTCAGGATTTAGAGGCTGTTTCCATACCCTTTGTATCACCATTATTGGCAGTGAATGAAAAAGCGCAGGTGCTGATGCAATCATCTCCGTGGAGTGCCGTGCAAGATGGACCGCCCTTTGATGTCTATCCCTTGATGGATATAGATAAACGTTTTGAAGGTTTGCAAACGAAATCAGAAGTGCTTGCCTTGGTATTTGATGGCAAGATGACATCAGCATTTAAAGCATTACCTCAAGGTATGAAAGGCTCTTTAATAACACATGTGGATGATGGACGTTTATTGGTCATTGGCTCATCAGGATTGCTTGATGATGAATTTATGGATGGTTCAGCCGTGATGTTGGCATTGAATAGCTTGGATTGGTTAAGTCATGATGAAGCTTTGATTGCATTGCGCTCACGGGGTGTGACAGAGCGACCCTTGGCAGCATTAAGCAGTGATGGAAAACTAGTGTTTAAGCTATTGTGGTTGTTCTTTTTGCCATTGTTGGTTTTATTGTTTGGCTTATGGCGTTGGTGGCAGTTAAAACATCCCGTGGTAAACGGATGAAAAAAATAGCTTGGGTCATATTATTTCTGCTATTGCTATGGATGGTGACCTGGATGTGGCTGCAGCCAGCCTCGCAATCACAGCGTATGGATACGTGGTCAGATATTGCAGTGGAAAAAATTGTGCAAGTAATGATTCAAAAGGCTAGTGATGAAGATATTATTTTAACCCTGCAGCAGGGGAAGTGGCGAATGGCGAATGGCGATTTGGCTGTACAGAATGCTGTATTGCGGTTGTTGGATAATTTAACGACGATGCAAGTGATTCGGCTGGTCACGCAAACCCATCATCATGATGCCGATTTAGGGTTGCTTAAGCGAGGCGTTACTGTGCAATGTTTGGATGCACAGGGTGCTGTATTATTAGACTTAATAGTGGGAAAACAGGGCAGTGACTTGCTTTCCACCTATGTTCGCAGAAGTGGCGATGATGCCGTTGTAGCAGTGAATAAAGCATTGGTTTGGCAGGTAAAGCGCAGTAAAAGGGCATGGAAATCAGTGCAGAAGGTCGAATAATGCCGCAGCTTATTTTGTTTGATTGTGATGGTACATTGACCGACTCAAATATGGTCATTGTGCGTGCTGTTCAACAAGCTTTTAAAGATAGTGCTTTGCTTGCGCCGAGTAGCATCGATATTTTGCCAGCTTTGGGCATGTCTTTGGATATTGTAGTGGCAAGCTTGTTGCAGAAACAAGGCAATGATTCAAAAGAGCTTATGAGCGTGATTGCACAGGCTTACCGCCAGCATTATCGTTTGTTTGAAAAGGACGTTATCTTGTATCCAGGGGTGTTGGATGTTTTGCAAACACTCAAGCAGCGTGGTTATTGGATGGCGATTGTAACGGGTAAATCTAAAGGCGGCCTAGAGCGAGTTTTATCACGTTTTGATTTAACAAAGTACTTTTACACTTGGCGAACAGCAGATTGTTGTCATTCCAAGCCTCACCCAGCAATGGCACTGGAATGTATGTCGGAATTGGGTGTTGAGGCTAAGAATACCACATTGGTGGGTGACTCACACTTTGATATTCAGATGGCAAAAGCTGCGGGCGTAGGTGCTTTGGGCGCTGCTTTTGGTTCTGAAGATCCGCAATGTTTGTATGATGAAGGTGCGGATAAAGTATTGTCTGATTTTGAAGAATTATTGGATTATTTTCCTTAGGGAAGGGCTGAATAAATTTAGATGTTCTGGGGTGAAAATGCGCGTTTATGACTTGTTCAGAGCTTTCTTGTTTTTTTTTACATTGCATAATGTTGTTCGCATTACAGGGTAGTGGTGTACGATT
>CAYPXU010000099.1:0-6888 GCA_964414875.1 uncultured Zetaproteobacteria bacterium
GGTCCTGTTAGCCTGCCTTTGGAAATTATTTCTTACTTATGTAAAGGTGATGTGTTGGATGTGGAACTGGGCAAACGTGGAGGGCAATGGATAATGGTTGATATTGGCCCCGTTTATCCAGCATGTGTATATGTTGAAGCGGATGAACTACAAATGCCTGATAAATTGACATAAGCTTGCTGGTCAAGAGGAGAGGGTAGTGCAAGAAAGAATTGCAGTTGTTTTTGATTTTGATGACACCTTGGGGCCTGACAGTACGACAGGCTTTCTCAAGCATGCGGGTTTAAAAGATCCAGATGGATTTTGGAAGCAAGTGGGTCATATGATGGCTGATGATTGGGATCCTGTGCCAGCTTATTTGACGCATATGATTGCTGCTGCCCAGCAGGGAAATATTAGCCCGCTTACTCAACAAGCTTTGGCGGGCTGGGGTGAGAAGCTGCCATTATTTGATGGGGTTGAAGATGTCTTTCCGCATTTGAGACAAGTGGTGAAAGAAGCGAATCCGCGTGTAACGCTGGAGTTTTACCTTATCAGTAGTGGTATTGGCGATGTTTTGAGGCATATGCGCGTTGCTCATGAATTTACTGATATTTGGGCATCGGAGCTGCATTATAATGAGAATGGGGATGCTGTAACACCACGTAAAATCATTAGCTTTACAGATAAAACGCGTTATATATTTCAGGTTCAAAAAGGTATTGTTGGCCAAGAGTCGCGTGGCGAACCATTTGCAGTGAATAAACGTGTGCCAGCCGATCAAGTTCGCATCCCCTTGAATCAAATGGTATTTGTGGGTGATGGTTATACCGATATCCCGTGTTTTTCGTTGATTAAACAACATGGTGGTATTCCTATTGCAGTGTATGATCAACGCCATACGGAAAAATGGGGTAGTGCTTTTCAATTTGTTGCAGACGGTCGTGTATCAAACTTGCATTCGGCAAATTATCAGAAGGACTCAGACTTAACGAACTTCTTATCCATGGCAGTACGAAGCTTGGCAGAAAGAATCGCGGTGTCGGCGAGTAGTTATCAGGGTTAAACGAAGGGCTGTTAAAGATATTACAAGCGTGCTATTTTTTGTGTGGCGGAAGCGTTCCTGTGGTAATGGCGTATGCATCTTCTTCATTCATGATGCCGCGCAAGGCATTTAAACTGTGGTGTAGTTTATGTTGCACACAAGCATATAAGGCATAACCAAAATCAGAGTAGCGATTGCGCCAAGCTTGTACGGAGTCATTGTTAATCATGAGTAGTCTCAAAGGGGTAATAGCTGAGACAGTTGCTGCATGTGCTTTTTCAGTGATGACGGAAATTTCGCCGACTTCATCACCTGAAGAAAGACGAGCAAAGACCACCTTTTTATTGCTGTCTTGGGGGTGCTGCATCGAAACTTCGGCATCACCACCCAATACAATAAACATAAAGCGGGTATCAGTATCACCCTCGTAAAAAAGTGTTTTTCCAGGTTCAAGGGATATGAATTGTCCATTGTATAAAATAACTTCGCGCACCGCTTGTGGCAAAGTACTAAAAATTGGATTAACAGCTAAAGCACTAGCGGCAGACCGACGTTCTGCGAGCTGTGTAAAGGAGCGCATGAAACGTTCATTGGAGTTTAATACATCAGTGACTTGCTCAATGGGTATTTGATAAAGTTCACAAGGCTCCACCGTGCGAACATCTGCACCTGCTGGTGCATCATACAAAATGGAGGCTTCACCAAACACTTCGCCTGGGGTAATGGAACCAATTTCAAAAATAGTATCATCATGGCGTTTGTTGACACGCAGAACGCCAGATTTTATTAAATATAAATATTGGGCATGCTGACCCTCAGTAATAACAGCAACATTGGCAGCTATTTCAACGGGAATAGCAATAGAACGGAAGAAATGCAGTTCATCTGGAAAAAGTACGGCTAAGATTGGGAATGTTCGCCCATCAATGTCTTGTAACGGCTCTTCTGTAAAAGTATCCATGGTAGAGAAGTATGGATGTAAGGGCGCATTCTCGCAAGTGATAGTGTGTTGTTGGTGGTGTTATGGTGCGAGTGCGATAGCTTTCGAGGATGCCTGAATTACCTGAAGTTGAAGTGGTGCGGACAGGGCTTGCGTCTTTATTGCTTGGACGAAAGCTTAAATCTGTGACTGCATTCCGTGCCGATTTACGTTATCCATTACCTGACTTCTTACCGCTGCTTGAGCAAAAAATACAAGCCATTCGCCGTAGGTCTAAGTATTTATTGTTTGATTTTGAGGCGGATGTTGAGCGTGGTATGCCTGAGTCGCAGACTTTGGTTTGGCATTTGGGCATGACAGGGCAATTCCATGTCTTGCCAAAGGCGACGCCAGCAGGCTCACATGAACATGTGCGTTTTGATTTCGATGATGGCAGTAGTTTGCGTTACCGTGATGCGCGGCGCTTTGGTTATGCAGGCTTGATGGCAAAGAATGCTTGGGAGCAACATGCGTGGTTTAAACGCTTGGGTCCAGAGCCGCTGTTTGATGAATTTGATATTGAATGTTTATTGGCACATTGCCGTGGGCGCAAAGCGCCGATTAAAACGCTCATCATGGATGCCCATGTGGTGGTTGGTGTGGGCAATATTTATGCGGCGGAAGCGTTATTTCTCGCAGGCATTCACCCAGCACGGGCAGCAGGGCGCATTTCAAAACAACGCTTGCAGGTGTTGCTAGATGCCATTAAAGCGACTTTGCTAGCCGCTATACAAGCGGGCGGCAGTAGTATCAGTGATTTTGTGCAAGTGGATGGCAAACCTGGCTATTTTGCACATAGTTTTCATGTGTATGGTCGAGAAGGTGAGCCTTGCACAGGTTGCGGTGTGAAAATTCGTAAAATAACGCAGGCTGGGCGTAGTAGTTTCTATTGCCCGAATTGCCAGCGCTAGAAGTTTTGCCTGTCATTTGTTTCATGTTAAGCAGAAGACGATAAGATACGGCATATATAAATTATTTGGTTCGTTATGAATTTGGAGGCTTTGTGAAACAAGCTTTGGAACAGGTATTACAGCATGCCGTGGATACATTATTGCAGGATTGCGGGGCGGTGAATGCCAAGCCTATCGTGGTGAAATTATCACGTCCGAAAATAAAAGAGCATGGTGATTATGCTGCTAATGTAGCCATGGCCTTGGCAGGCTTGTTGAAGAAAAATCCACGTCAGGTTGCCGAGCTTCTTTTGCAGACTGTGCAATGGCCTGAACAGGTTGAAAAAACGGACATTGCGGGACCAGGTTTTATCAATATCAGCCTCAAAGCGGGTGGTGAAAGTGATATTCTTAGAGAGATTCTTAAGCAAGGCGAGGCTTATGGCTGTGTAGATAATAGCCATGGCGAGCCTGTAAACCTTGAATTTGTATCAGCAAACCCAACAGGGCCTATGCATGTAGGTCATGGTCGTGGTGCTGTGGTTGGTGATGCTTTGGCGAACCTACTCAATGCACGCGGCTATAAAGTGCATAAAGAGTATTATATCAATGATGCAGGCACACAAATCGGTGTGTTGGCAAATTCTGTTTGGCTGCGTATGCAAGAGCTGCAAGGCATAAACATTAGCTTCCCTGATGGTGCGTATCCAGGTGATTATATTATTGAAATCGCTAAAGAGATCCTTGCTGATAATGATTTCAGCCACTTTGATGGGATGGATGAAACTGCGCGTCTAAAAGAAATTGGCATACTTGCTGTAGATGCCAATATGACCATGATTCGCAGTGATTTAAACGATATTGGCATTACCTTTGATCATTTTTTCTCTGAAAAAACCTTGCATGAATCAGGCAAGGTCACGCAACTTATTGAAAAGCTCGAAAGCGACGGCTTGATATATACTGGCACATTGCCACCACCAAAAGGCAAAGAAGTTATTGATTACAAGCCTATGGAGCAGCGTTTGTTTCGCACAACACAGTTCGGTGATGATGTTGATAGGCCTTTGCAGAAACAAGATGGCACTGCTACTTATTTTGCCGCAGATATTGCTTACCATGATGATAAATACCACCGTGGTTTTAAGCACATGATTGATATTTGGGGCGCTGATCATGGTGGTTATATCAAGCGTGTGCAATCGGCTATGAAAGCACTGACCGGGCTTGAACAACAACCAGAAGTATTGTTGGTGCAAATGGTCAACCTCACGCGCAATGGTGTACCGTTTAAAATGTCCAAACGTGCGGGTACTTTTGTTGCTTTAAGTGAAGTGGTGGAAGAGGTTGGCAAAGATGCCGTGCGTTTTAATTTTATGACCCGACGCATTGAAAGCCAATTTGATTTTGATCTTGAAGCAGCCAAACAAAAAGATGCAGAGAACCCTGTATACTATGTGCAATATGCTCATGCACGGATTCATGCTGTGCTGCGTAAAGCCAATGATGAGGGTGTTACGCTTGCAGATGAAAAAGCTGTAGATGTATCTTTACTTAGCAGTGATGAAGCACAAAAACTGATAAAAATGCTACTTTCATACCCTGAAATGTTGGCGGTTGCGGCACAGCGCAGAGAGCCTTATCGCATCGCAACTTATATCATGCAATTGGCAGCGGCTTTTCATAGTTTTTATCATCATAACCGTGTGATTGGTGTGGAAGAAGCGTTGATGCAAGCGCGTTTGCTTTTATTGAAAGCAACTGCACAAGTGATTAAAAATGCACTTACTTTATTGGGCGTGTCTGCACCAAAGACTATGTAATGGGAACGCAAGACTTCGCCCAAATTGAGGTTCCCAAGGTGGAAGTGGAGAAGCCTTTAACCCATGTTAAAACAATGGTTTTAACCGTGTTGTCCGTGCTTTTTGTATTGGGGACATTTATGGCGGGGTTCTGGTTGGGGCAGAAGCAGGGAATTGAAACGGCGGCAGGTGAAGATAAGGCACGCTTGGAAAAACTTTTGCGCGAGCAACGAGATGAAATGCAGTTGTTACGTCAAGAAGCTGCGAAACAAAAAGAGCAACCTAAAACGTCAACGACACAGGTAGGTGATTTAACCTTTTACAATGAATTACCGCGCGAGTCGGTGAAACCCGCGCCCTTGCATGCTAAGAAGGTGTCTGAAAAGAGTATGTCGCCGCAAACAGTGGTGAATGTGGATGCGCCGTCAGCCTCTACACTTGAAATGCGTAAAATGATTGAAAAAGAAATGCACCAGTCGCCTCAGGAAGCTGTAATCGTCGTCGCGGCGAAACTGCCCCCCAAGCCTGTGAGTGTGAATAATGTTACGCTTAAGAAGCCAGGCTTTATATTACAGGTTGGTTCTTTTCAAAAACAAGCTGATGCCAATGCTTTTTTGCCAAAACTGACAAAACGAGGCTTTTTACCATCGGTTCGCCGTGTTGAATTGCCCAACTTGGGTGTTTGGTACCGCGTTTATATTACGGGTTATGCCTCAAGAGAAGCTGCGAATAAAGCAAAAAATATGGTGAAGAAATCTCTAAATATCACAGCGCTTGTAGTAAAGAATCCTAAAGGGCTTTGAATCTATGAGTGATATACGGTTAAGGCAGGCAATACAATGGTTGCATGGCGTGTTGGATGTAAGCTTTGATGTTCGAGTGTTGGCTGGGGATGCATCTTTTCGTCGTTATTTTCGTGTTCATACAGCAGATTCCACATGGGTATTGATGGATGCACCTCCTGAGAAAGAAGATTGCTCGCCCTTTTTAAAGATTCGCGCATGGTTTGAGAGTTCCGAGTTGCGCGTTCCGAGTTTAATCGCTGAGGATCAGGCGTTGGGTTTTTTGTTGCTGGGAGATTTTGGTGATGATACTTGGGCTGTGCATTTACAAAAAGAAGGCGATGTAATACCCCTTTTTCAAGATGCTTTACGGCAATTGCACGTTTTACAGGCGGCTCCATTACCCCAACAGACTGATTTTGAACTACCAAATTTTGATGTGGAACGTATGCAGCGCGAGTGTGATCTTTATTTGGATTGGTATTTGCCCAAAGTAGCAGCTTATTCACCATCGGAGCCTGAGCGAGCCGCATTTCATGCAGCGTTATTGCCATATTTACAACGTTTGCATGCCTTGCCGAAAGCGGCGGTTCATTTGGATTATCACTGTCGAAATTTAATGCTTCCCAAGGGCGGCTTGCCACTTGGTATCATTGATTTTCAGGATGCAGTGCTGGGGCCAATTACCTATGACTTGGCTTCATTGTTGTATGATTGTTATCAAGATTATCCTGAATCATTACGCCGAGAATGGAGTGAATACTTTTTTTCAGCCTTGCCAGAAGCATCAAGTGCATACTTTGGTGATTTTGATGATTGGCATGAAGCTTTGCGTTTAACGGCCTTGCAGCGACATATTAAAGCCATCGGAATTTTTGCGCGTTTGGCACACCGCGATGGTAAACAAAGCTTTTTGGATGAAATACCACTAACGAAAAAACATTTACAAGATGAGATGGCGGTTTTGAGTTTGCCGAGTGCGGTGATAGCTCTTTTACAACAAGGTTAGTAAGCCACTGCAAATTAAAGTGTTTTTACTTCTCTTTTTCTAAGGCGGACTGAATACGCTGTTTAGCATCATCGGAAAGATGAGCATCTTGGTTTAGATCATGTTTGCGAATGTTTGCGAAAATACTCTCCATCGTTTTCAGGCTTTGATGGTAGTTTCGGCATAAACCACACATTGCAAAGTGCAATTTAAGTTGCAGTTTTTCTGTTAGAGATAATTCACGTTCAAAGCTATCTGATGTCAGTTGGCTAACGCGTTTGCAAGCGTGTTTCATGATTTTTTATGACCTCCAAACCAATGTTTTTGCAGGCAAGTTTGCAGCGCAAGCCTGGCGCGATGCATCAGCACATGCAGGTGAGTCGGTGTAATATCATGAGCATTACAAATGCTTTCACTATCATC
>CAYPXU010000100.1:0-6858 GCA_964414875.1 uncultured Zetaproteobacteria bacterium
CCTCTGCGTCGGTTTACTTCGTTTGCTAAGTTAAATGGCATGGTGTTCCCCCTTGGTTTTACTTAAAGTCTTCTAACATGCTGATATAATAGGGTTTTATTGCACATTGTGCAAGAATTATTTTTCTGCTGTATGTGCATGTGATGAAAACAAGGGGTAAATCATGGTAAACTTACATGGACGGTTCGCAGGGTTGTTGTGCATCCATGTTGGCAACACTGCAACGGTTGGGTGTTGTTCCATCCTTTAGTCGCCCATCAGTCAGTGATGATAACCCATATTCAGAATCGCTGTTTAAAACCTTGAAGTACACACCAGCTTACCTATCCAAGCCTTTTGAATCACTGCAAAGTGCAAGGGCATGGGTGCATGTGTTCGTCTGTTGGTATAACACTGAACATCGACATAGCGCCCTACGTTTTGTAACACCCGAACAGCGCCTATTGGTGCCGATAAAGAGCTGCTGAAGAAACGAAATATGGTCTATGAATTGGCGAAAAAACAGAACCCAAAACGATGGTCTGGAAACACCAGAAACTGGGCAAGGGAAAGTGCGGTTTGGCTTAACCCTGAAAAGAAGGTTGACGCAAATCTAGAGCCTAGTCTCTTAGCTGCGTAACACATAAAGGTGACAACTACTTTGACAAACTCCGTAGGTAAAGAGAAATTGTTTGTTGTTATTGGTTGTTTTTTTTCCATGCATCAAGGGCTTGTTGCATGCGTTTGGCACGTTGGTATTCGCCAAGTTGTTGTAATACATCAATCAAATGCTGGCGCGTGTCATTACTGGGTTGAATGGCAAGGCTGTGTTGATAGGCTTTTAGTGCACTTTGAGGTTTATTGGCAGCACGTAGAATATCACCATATATTCTCCAGCAAGGCGCGCATGTTTTTTTGATGCGCACTGCTTTTTGCGCGTGTTTGATAGCTTGTGAGTGTTTTTTCTGGGTTGATAAAAACTGGGCATAACGCAAGTGTGCAAAAGCGTTAATAGGATCAGCCTTGAGGGACTTTTTGAAATAGTATTGGGCTTGCGTTAGCTGTTTATCTTGCATGGCTAATTCAGCCAATAAATACCAAGACACGGCTTCATGACGAAAGATTTTGGTGGTTCTTTTTAGTAGTTTGATGGTATTGGTGCGTTTCCCCTGTTTAATATAAAGCTGGGCGAGTGCGACGGTGCTATTGAGATGTCTGCCTATCTGTATGTTTTTCTTATATAAGGCTTGAGCATCGGCTGGATGCCCTGACTTTTCTAATATTTGTGCGAGGCGATAGCGGGCATCAAGATTCTTGGGATGTTGTAAGAGTTCCTGCTTCCAAGCACGGCGGGCTTCTGTCCACTGCTCTTGCTGTTCAAAGTGCTGCGCTTTTTGCTCATAACTTGCTGCCCATGCTGTTGAATATATCAGACAGCAATATAGAGCGAGAGCAAGCTTAAGAGGGCGCAGGGCTTACTCCATGCCTGTCGTGAGCAACATTTCTTCCATCTTATCTTGTTGAGCATGACGCGAGGGCTTGATTTCAGGCTTTTTACTCATCAGCTTCCAAGGGTTGCGGCGAATATCATCGGAAAAGGCTTCAAGATTTTCGGATGCCTTGCGTAATTCAAATAATGTTCGATAAAGGTTCTCACGGTTATCAACAATCAGCTCACGGAAATCTTGCATAGCGAGTGTGCTTTCGGCGAAAAAATCTTCGCCAGATTGGGCAGCAGAGGGGAGGGTTTTAAGTAGTCGATCGAGATCCTTACGATGTTTTTTCAATAAGCTTGAAAGCTCCTTGCCTGTATCACCAAGGCCTTGGGTGGCATTGCGAATACCTTGTCTGTTTTCATCCAATATGGCACTCACAACATCGGCAATATGGTTGGCTTTATTGGTGATTTTATGCAGCTCATCTGTCACCGAAGCTGCATCATTTAATAGGCTTTCCAAGCCTGCTTGTCGCTGGGATGGGATACGTTTATTTTTAAGTGGCTGCTTATCACCCACAGTGGCACTCAGCGCAATATATTTTTCTCCAACCAAACCACCTCCTGCAATATGCGCTTCGGTTGAAGCGGGGAGTTTGATGCTGGGTAAGATAAGCATATGTACTAAGGCTTGGTGATCTTCTAAATCAATTGCATGAACAACGCCGACCTTCACACCGGCCATCAGAACAGGTGATTGTGTAGCAATACCTGCTGCATCTTGTAATACAGTTTCAATCATCATTCCTTGCTGTTCAACCCACTGAAAACGACCAATGCGGCTGCTTAATAAGGCGAGGACAATCAGGGCAATAAGCACAAAGGCTCCGAGTCTTGCTTGTGCATTCATTTAGAGGCTCCCTTGATGGTGAGGTTATTGGTATCCAAAGGTCCATTGGCACGACCTTCAATAAACTGACGAAATATAGGATCATCTTGTGAGTCTAGCTCAGATGCAGGGGTTTGTAGATGAATGCGCCCTTGATATAGCATGCTTACTTGGTCACCAAAATCACGAACTAACTTCATATTATGGGCAATGGTTAAGGATGTGACCTGCATTTCTTCATGTAATTGCCGCATTAAATGGGTAATAACATCGGACATCACGGGATCAAGACCTGATAAAGGTTCATCATAAAATATAATGCTAGGGCGATGGCAAATAGCCCGCGCTAAACCGACACGTTTTGCCATGCCACCAGAAAGCTCCGCTGGCATTTTGTCACAGGCATGCGGTAACCCAACCTTTTCTAAGACTTCCTGAGCACGATCACGGGCTTCTTTTTTGCCCATACCTTGCCGGCGCAATACAAAGGCAACATTTTCCCAAACAGGGAGAGAATCAAATAGGGCTGAACCTTGGAAGACCATACCAATATTGCGCATGCGTGTGAGTCGTTCAGATTCACTTAAACAACACCATTCTTCGCCATCGACTCGGACTTCACCCGAATCAGCTTGTAATAAACCAAGGATACATTTGAGTAAGACACTTTTGCCTGTACCAGAAAGTCCGATAACAATATGAGACTCGCCAGGCATAACCTTTAAATTCACATCATCTAAAATGATTTTATCATCAAATTGTTTGCTCAGATGGCAGACTTGGATTTTGGGGTTATTCATGAGGGATCCTCATTGGAAAATCCAGATGGTGAGAAAATAATCTGCAATCAAGATACTCATCGCACTAAGCACCACGGCACGGGTAGTAGCTTGGCCAACACCTTGCGCACCGCCTTTGCAGTAGAAACCTTCAGTGCAACCAATCAAACCGATAATACCACCAAATACCAAGGCTTTTAATAAACCAGAATAAAGATCTTGTAGTTCTAAAAAGAGCGTTGCGCGCTCGATATATACGTGAGGGTTTTGATCTAACACGATAGTGCTAACCAAGTAACCCCCGAAAATGCCAATGGCATCGGCAAGGATAACCAATAAGGGCATCATCAATGTTGCTGCGATGATGCGCGGTATAATAAGGTAGCGGATTGGATCGGTGGATAGTGTCCAAAGCGCATCAATTTGCTCGGATACTCGCATCGTTCCAAGCTCAGCCGCAAAGGATGCTCCAACACGCCCTGCTACCATTAAACCAACCAATACAGGGCCAAGTTCACGTACCATGGATAAGGAAACCACGGTAGAGACCATGCTTTCCGCACCAAAACGATGAAAACCTACCCAAGATTGTAATGCCAATACCATACCTGTGAATATGGCGGTAAGCAGTACAACGGGTAGAGATTGTACACCGACTTTCTCACATTGGCTGAGAATATGTGAGAAAAACCATGGTGGGCGGGGTAAACGTTGGATGACTTGAAGTAGAAGCATGGGATAAATTCCCGCTTGCAAGCAAACGCGTTCAACACGTATGCCAATGGCTTCAAGCCATGTGATCACCCCGACGCACCGTTTGTTGTTATTTTGGAGTGAATAGCAATGCGTTGTACACGCTGATTAATGCCTGTCATTAGGGTATAGGGAATGGTATCGAGCATCTCTGCGACGATGTTGGGAGAAAGGCTCTCACCCCAAAATGTCACCGTATCATCTACCTTTAAATCACTATGTGTGATGTCCAACAGGCAATAATCCATGCAGATACGCCCAACGATAGGTAAATGTTGATTCTGAAATTCAGCGTAACCTTTATTGGAAAGGGCTCGTGGTAAACCATCACCATAACCCACGCATATCAATGCAATGCTCATATTCTTTTCAGCTGTATAACTCGCACCATAGGATAGCGTGCTACCACGCTCGACCTCGCGAATTTGCATGACTTGCCCAGATAGCTGCATCACAGGTTTTAGTCCCATAGGCTCATGGGGAACTGGTTCTGCGCCATAAAGTGCAATGCCTGGGCGAATCATATCGTGTTTATGTTGGGGTAGGGCAATCAGCCCGGCACTGTTTAAAAGTGATGCGGGCAAGTGTGGCGCAATAGCTTGCTGCAGTTGGTCGAAGGCACTGGCTTGTATGAAATTTAAGGGGTGGTCAGGCGTATCTGCACAGGCAAGGTGAGACATAATGCCAGCCAGAGTAATCTGATGTTGATGACATAATTTAATAAGCTTTTCAGGGTTCTCTGCGCCCAAACGTTGCATGCCGGTATCAACTTTTAACCAGACTTTGCCTGTAAAGTTTTTCTCGGATAACCACTGAATATGTTTTTCTTCGGTAATAACCGGGGTAAGGTTGTGGGTGCGACATATTTCAGCTTCGATAGGCTCAAATAAACCTGAAAGTAAGGTGATATTGGCTTCTTTTCCAAGGTGGGAGCGCAGCTGTGTACCTTCGCTTGTATCGGTTACAGCAAAATATTCACAGCCAGCTTGTTGCAGTGTTTGTGCAATACACTTTAGCCCGTGACCATAAGCATCGGCTTTCACCACAGCCATGATTTGGGCTTGTTCAGCATGCTGGCGCAAAAGCTGATAATTATGCAAAAGATTTGGTAGATGAATATGAGCAATAGCAGGTCGCATGGCGGTAGTTTCACCAGCTTTGTCAGGATGGTCAAAGGTAGATTGTGCGGGCATAGGTTTAGCCACCCTCAATAATCGCTTCAAGCTGGGTAAAGGCGAGCATCAAACGCATACGCCGCTGCTCATTGGATGAACCGTTTTCTTCGCCTTGTTGCAGACTTTCCATGCTAAACTGTTGAATTTTCTCCCAGTTTTTATGCTGAGACCAGCATGCTTTACCTGTTTTGAGGAAGTCTTTTGTTGTTTTTTGTAATAACTGCTCGCCTGCACGTGCTTTGAGTGTGGTAAGTCGGCTGAGCCACTCTCGGCGTAGTGGGTGAGCATCTTCGCTACCCCATTCTGATGAACGCATGGGGGCTTCAAGGGCGGCAAAGGGTAGTAAATGCAATGTTGATTGCATGGCATGTAGACAACGATTAAGTGGCAATGAAAGTTTGCTGCTTAAATAGGTGGCAATCGCCATTTGTGCGAGTTCTGGGAGTGCTGCTAAATGTGTGGCATCTTCAAGTTCAAGCCCAACTTTTCCTGCTGATTTTAACAAGGATAAGAAGCGGCTATTTTCACTGCCGCCAACACCTTGGGCAGGTAATGACTTACGGAAACGGCGCATGCCTTGTTGTTGCTGTTTGAGCCATGTTTTATCCCAAGCCTGTATGTCGAACAAACGCAATAATTCTTCTGCGAAATGAAGGATATACTCTTGCATATCATGTTGAGTCTGCTGCATAATGTTATCGGGAATGTGGGTGTTATACAGTGCTTTTTGAAGCTCTGGAATATCCATCAATGTTTCGGCTGTCATCAATGCCTCACAAATATGTGAGGCGGGGGCATCAAGCAATGACTGCAGGTGATGGATGCTCATCAGACCCATGTTATTGAGAATATGATTGGCTATTTGGGTATGACTAATGCCAGATTTCAGTGGGTGCTGGTGAATGGCTTTATGGAATTTTTGGCGAATGGCAGATGGGAAATAGTTTTCCAACATGGCATCGGAGAAATTACTCCAAGTATCAAACTCCTGCTGATCCAGAAGTTCGTGAACACGGTTTTTTTCATGACCTAACAATACCGCAATTTGTGGGCGTAAACTTAAGCTTTCTATCTCATGAAGACCTGGGTCAACGCGTCGATCCAAGCGCCCTTCATTGAGCAGAGTATCACGCAAACGCAGCAAGCGAGGCGGGTGTTCTTGCACATCATTTTGTGCGATTATCAGTGCTTTTGCTTGTTGATGATTGTCTTGCAAACATTGTTCTGCGACTTCTTCGCCCATACGTTTTAGCAGATGATTGCGTTTGTTCATATCAATGCTTGCAGCATCGGTGGCGGCAAAAAGAATCTTGAGATTCACCTCACGATCAGACATATTAACACCCGCAGCATTATCAATGGCATCGGTATTAATCAGCCCTCCCTGCGCAGCATATTCGATGCGGGCGCGTTGGGTGAAACCAAGGTTGCCGCCTTCGCAGACAACTTGGCAACGTAAATCTTTTGCATCAACACGCACCGCATTATTGGCAGGATCACAGACATCAGCATGGCTTTCTTTGCTGGCTTTCACGTAGGTACCAATACCACCATTGTAGAGCAGTTCAACAGGTGCTATCAGCATGGCTTTAATCAGAGCTTCACCTGATAAATGTGTTGCTTCAATACCTAGCACTTCACGTACTTCATCGGATAATTCAATGCGTTTGCTGGAACGCTCGAATACCCCGCCACCAGCACTGATAAGTTTCTTATTATAGGCATCCCAGCCTTTGACTGCATCAAACAACCGTTGGCGTTCGGCAAAGGTTTTTTTACTGGGTGTTGGGTCAAGAAATATATGTCGATGATTGAATGCACCAAGCAGATGGATATTCGGATCAATAA
>CAYPXU010000101.1:0-6766 GCA_964414875.1 uncultured Zetaproteobacteria bacterium
TTACGTGGCATTTTTGATTTTAAAGCATGATCACGAATCGTGCGTTCATACTTACGCACACGTTCAACCGCATTTTTAAAACGCTGAACCAAGGCTTCTAGCTGTTTGGTTGAAAATGGAATGGCAACAATTTCACCAAGCATTTCTTGTAAAACATCATATGTCTGCTTACCAAGCACTTTATCAGCAGGTTTTCTATCCGAACGCTTTTTAAGCTTTATAAATTCATCATGCAAAACTTTTGCACGGTCAAAGTGAACCAATGCTTCTGCAAGTTGCTCTTCTTTGGTGATAACCGTCTCTTCCATAGGCGTGCCATCAGGTGTTGCACGACGTTCTTTAATCGCTTTGGAAAGCTGTTCTGCATCCATTTTTTCTTCTGGCTCGTCTTCATCTTCATCTTCTGATTTATTCAGACGTTTTTCGTATTCTTTGATAGCAGCGGCATTGACCACTTTATCATCAATATCAAGAATATCGCGGAAGTTCATTTCTTCTTCGCTTTCAATCGCCTCATCGCGAATTTGAATGACGCGCTCACCAAGCAACATGATTTCACGGAAAGTGGCTGGACAAAGACAGATAGACTCATGCATCTGCAAACGACCTTCTTCAATACGGCGAGCAATTTCAATTTCGCCTTCGCGTGTTAATAGCTCAACCGTACCCATTTCACGCAAATACATGCGTACAGGATCGTCAATACGCACCACTGTGCCAAGCTGTGTTGTATCAGCACGTAAAGCGGAGTCTTCCTTACGCAAACGATCTTTACGCATGGCATATTCACCAGTGGGTGCGCGTTCAGGATCAACAACATCTACACCCATTTCAGTGAATAAATTGATAACCTGTTCAATACGGTCAGCTGAAACTAGCCCTTCAGGCAAATGTTTGTTCAGATCATCATAGGTGATGAAACCAGCTTCTTTACCCTTAGCGACCAAGCCGCCAAGTTCTTTGATTCGTATAGGTGCCTGTTTTGAACTTGTCATTCATTACCTCTGCGCTGCTCGTCAATCTCAGCGCTCAATTTTATCGATTCTTGTTGCAATTCAGTTTCCAGCTTTGCCAAGTGCTGTCGTTCAGCCAGATTATCGGCTGCGAGCATTTGACGTTTTAGTAACGCTTTGCGCATATCCAACACATCGCTGGAAAATTTTATGTCCAAAACAGGTTCCTGATTCATCCAGCGAGCAATTTGATCTGCAGCTTCGGGAAATTCCCGCTGCAATTGCTGCACCCATGTTATACTATTGTATACTTCGGAGCCTTGCCATGAAAAAACGCGCGTGTATATCCGATTATACACTTCATTGTCAAGATTAAAGTCTTTTGCCTCTGGAGGAAGCTGGTCAATTCTTTCAGGTTTCTGCAGCAACCCAGCCAAAAAGTCTTCATGCAAGAAATGTTTGACTGTGCGATATTTCGCCCGCGCTTTGGGCACTGGAAAATGCCTTTTTTGCCCGATATTTTGCAAATGGATGCCTGTTTGAGCCTCAACTTTTTGTTTCCAAGCCTGTTGCAAGTATGGATCTGTCATTTCCAGCAGCATCTCATCGGCTTTTTTTGCCATGCGCGCCAAGCCATCAGTACCACTACCTGCGAGGCGACTTAGGCCCAGCAACCATGTTTCAAGCACAGGTTTTGCTTGTTCAGACATTCTGCATTCAAAGGCTTCTCGGCCTTCTTTTTGCAACAAGCTATCGGGATCTTCACCGTCTGGCAGGTATAAAAATTGTGGGCGGTGTTCAGGTTTTAACAACGGCAACATACGCTCCAATGCGCGCCATGCCGCCTGATAACCAGCCCGATCACCATCAAAACAGAATATAGGCGATTCGCATAAGCGAAAAATCTCACGGATTTGGTGCTCACCAATGGATGTGCCTGATGCTGCAACAGCAATGGGCAAATCAAAAGCTGCCAACGCCAAAACATCCATATACCCTTCAACAACCATGAGCATTTTTCGTTTACGAATGGCATCGCGATGCTCTGAAAAGCCATACAATATATTAGATTTATGATACCATGATGTTTCAGGCGAGTTTAAGTATTTGGCTTTATCATCACCCATACTGCGCCCGCCAAAACCAACCACATCACCGCGCCTGTCGCGAATGGGAAACATCAAACGACCACGAAAGCGATCACCGTAACCTTTATCACCCTTAAAAAGTAAACCCACCGCTTCTAATTGTGCCAAAGTGCGTTCATCACCACCAAAAGTGCGTTGCATAAAACCGTAACCATCGGGTGCAAAGCCCAGTTTATAGGTTGAGATAATATGTTCGGGTAAACCACGCTTTTGAATATAGGCTTTGGCTTTAGCACCCGACTCACTGCCTAGCTGGGTGGCAAAAGCATCGGCTGTTTGCGCCAAAAGGTTGAGTGCTTTTTTGCGTTGTGAAGCCTCTTTCTGGCTTTTTAGTCGATCGGCATCGTTTTCTTGAGGTAGCTCCAAACCAGATTTCTCTGCCAAATATTCCACAGCTTCTGGAAATGAATAACCATCGTGATCCATCAAAAATTGGAATGCACCACCGCCTTTTCCGCAACCAAAACAATAATATAACTGTTTATCAGCCGAAACAGAGAACGATGGGCTTTTTTCATGATGGAAAGGGCATAAACCCATTAAATTAGAGCCACTTCGCTTTAACTCGACATGCCGAGCCACAATCTCGACCACATCGCTTCGTGATAAGACCTCATCAAGAAAGCTTGGAGAGAAGTTTGCCATAGTTACCTATATAGCCTTAGAGCAGGCGATATTCAAGGGCCCTTAGCTCTGTAGTGCCTTTTTAACCAAGGCTGAAGCCAAGCCCATATCTGCACGTCCATCAATTTGTGGGCGTAGAATACCCATCACTTTACCCATATCTTGCATCGATGCTGCGCCACTAGCCACAACAGCTTGTTGCACAGCTTCTGCAACTTCTGATTCAGACATTTGCTCTGGCAAATATATCAATAAATGCTCAATTTCAGCAAGCTCTTTATCCGCCAAGTCTTGGCGATCTGCCTCGGAAAATTGTTTTGCTGCATCCTTACGCTGCTTGATTAGTTTGCCAGCCACAGCCACAACATCCGCTTCAAGCAAGTCTTTGCCCAATTCAATTTCTTTATCTTTTAATGCTGCACGCAACATGCGAATCACACTTAATTTTTCTTTATTCTTATCGCGCATTGCCTGTTTCATGGCATCAGTAATTTGTTGCATTAACATGATTATTCCCCTTTATTCCATCACTACAAACAATAATGCCGAGCACTAAGGCTCGGCATTATCTAACATCTATCGAACACTCGATTTATTCAATCAATGTAACACTTCAGATTGCCGCTGATTTATTCGAAGGCAAGGCAGAAAAGCGCAATTTACTACTGTAAATGAGCATTTGCTAACGCCGCCATCGGACAAGCCAGTGGTGAGCTGATCAGTTACAACTTAGTATTCGCGATTCTCACGCATACGTACACGGCGCAGACGTTTCATCAAACGTTTGCGAGCTGCTGCTTCTTTGTGTTTACGTGCGATAGAAGGCTTTTGATAGCATTCACGACGACGACACTCAGAAATTACGCCACCACGTTCCACTTGTTTACGGAAACGCTTAATTGCCAATTCAATTGGCTCATCGGAATTTACTCGTACTCCTGGCATATCAACATCACCCCCTTGGCATTAAGCCAAATAACTGAATGGACTAAAAAAAGTCCAAGCCACAATCAAAGAAGATTGCAATCCCTTGCTTGTCTCTGCACGCTTGCCAATATGAAATTGGAAGCATCTAAGACGAAAAAGGGTCGCGCATTATGAGTTCAGGTAGTGATAAGTCAATCAAGCGCGGAAATACCATGCTTCGTGCTACGGCAAAGGTTGGCAGTTGGACAATGCTTTCGCGGATTCTTGGTTTTGTTCGGGATATTTTATTGGCACGTCTTTTGGGTGCAGGCGCGCTTGCCGATGCCTTTTTTATTGCCTTTAAGTTGCCAAACTTCTTTCGCCGTATGTTTGCAGAAGGCACGCTCACTGTTGCGCTTGTACCTGTGCTGGCAGAAGAGCGTAAAAAAGGCGAAGAGGATGCCCATGCCTATTTGAATGCACTTGCAGGTCTTCTGCTTGCAGCATTATTACTTTTCACCATCTTAGGTATCGTATTTATGCCATGGTTGCTTTTGGTATTTGCGCCAGGCTTTCATGATGAACCTGATCGTTGGGATCAAGCTTTGCATTTGGCACGCTGGATGTTTCCCTATCTTGCACTGATTTCGTTATCGGCGATGTCGTGGGCAGTGCTTAATGCTTATCGAAAATTTTCCATTGCTGCGGCTAGCCCAGCATTATTAAATATTGCCCTAATATTTGCGGCTATTGTGCTTGCCCCATCATTTAAAAATCCTGCCGAAGCTTTGGCAATTGGTGTGGTGTTGGGAGGTCTGTTGCAGTTGGCGATCCAGTTCCCAGCTTTAAAACGCATTGGTTGGATTCCCAAACCAAGCTGGCGACCGCGTATGCCTGCGATTTCACAAACCATGGCTCTCTTTGGCCCTGCGGTGCTTGGTGTTGCCGCAGTGCAGATTAATATTTTGGTTGGGACTATTTTAGCGACATTATTACCCACTGGTGCAGTGTCTTACTTATATTATGCAGATAGAATTGTGCAATTGCCGCTGGCTCTTTTTGGCATTGCCATGGGCACAGCTCTATTGCCTGCACTCTCTGATTATATTGCCAACAATCAGCATAAAGAAGCTCAAAAAGAACTCTGCCAAGGTCTTACTTGGCTCACATGGATTACATTGCCTGCGATGCTGGGTATATTATGGCTGGCGGAACCGATTATTCGCACCTTATTTGAGCATGGAAAATTCACCTTGGATGATGCTCAAGCCACAGCCCATGCGCTGCAAGCTTATGGTATTGGTCTAATAGCTTTTTGTTGGGCAAGAGTATTATCAATGGCTTGTTATGCACAAAAAGATGCCAAAGCCCCCATGCGTTTTGCTGCCATCAGTGTTGTGGCTAATATTATATTGGCATTATTGCTGATTAAACCGATGGGATATGTAGGGCTTGCATTGGCAACTGCATTGGCATCATTTATCAATGTAGCATTGTTATGGTGGAATATCCGTCAGCGGCAGGGTGCTATTCTTGATGCTGCGAGCATCAAACGCATGCTGCGTGCCTTGTTAGCATGTGTGCCGATGTTATGGGTGCTATATGCTTTTGAGCAGCAATGGGCATTCCCATCTGATGCGAAGCTGATGCAAGGGCTGTGGTTAGCGAGCACGATTGGCTTGGGTATGCTAAGTTACTTTGTGTCAGCATATATTCTGGGTGAAAGGCTGTGGCGAACCAAGGGGAAAGAAAACCATGCGTAGAGATACCATTATTTTTGATATTGAAACGATTCCTGATGCCAGTGCAAGCCGTCGTTTATTAAACAATCCTGATTTGGATGATGCCGCAGCACGCGATGCCTTGGCTGATTATTTCATTGAGAAAACAGATGGTCGTAATGATTTTCCACGCCAGCCATTTCATCAAGTGGTGGCGATTAGTTATATCCATCTGATTCATGAACCTGGTGAAGAAGGCATGGAAATGGTGGTGCGACAAATTGCCAGTGGTGGTGAGGTTGATAGCAGCGAAGAAGAATTATTGCATGGCTTTTTCACACTCATTGAAACACGTGCCCCGCGTTTGGTAAGCTTTAATGGGCGTGGTTTTGATGTGCCAGTGCTTAAATACCGTGCTATGGTGCATGGTATGTCGTGTCCGCGCTGGTTTAGTGAGGGTGATAAGTGGAATAATTATGATGCCCGTTATTCATCCACCTATCATGTGGATTTGCTGGAAGTGCTATCTGATTTTGGTGCTTCGGCACGCTGCTCCATGCATGAAGTGGCAACTACCTTAGGCTTTCCAGGAAAGTTAGAGACTGCGGGTGATGATGTGCGTGCCATGTTTGAAGGCAAAGACATTCAAGGCATTCGCAATTATTGTGAAACCGATGTTTGCACCACCTTATTAATCTTTTTGCGTTGGCAGTTGTTCAATGGTGCATTAAATGAAGGGGCTTATGCTCGTGCTGTTTTGGGACTAAAGAATTATATGAGTAGCGAAGCAGAAGCCAGGCCGCATTTGGCAGAATTCATCAATGCTTGGGATAAGATGTAACGCCTATGAGTGAGTTAAGAAAAATGCTCGCAGGACAATATGAAGCATATCAAACGTTTATTTGGTTCATTGGGCAGCACAGTTTTAGAACCTGGATTCCAGTGTGATTACGGAATGAATATTCATGTAGGTAAGAACTTTTATGCCAATTTTCAATGTGTGTTACTCGATGCTGCGAAGATAGAAATCGGTGACAATGTACTACTTGGCCCTGCTGTGCATATTTACACATCGGATCACCCCAAAGATGTTGAAAAATGCAGGCAAGGAGTGTGTTTTGCCAAGCCTGTGAGTATTGGTAATGATGTGTGGGTTGGTGGCGGCGCAAAGATATTATCAGGAATCACTATCGGCGATAGTGCGATTATTGGAGCCAATGCCGTAGTAACAAAAGATGTGGAAGAAAATGCGATTTTTTACTAAGCAATCAATGGAATTAGACTTGCTTGATTTGACATATTCATAATCCCCCGCCCCCTTGTGTTGCATCAAATAGCAGTGATGCTCTTAATTTATTTACTGATGTTACGCACTTGATTGAAAATCAGCGTCAGTCTCATCATCACCCCCGAG
>CAYPXU010000102.1:0-6686 GCA_964414875.1 uncultured Zetaproteobacteria bacterium
TGCCACGGAGGTGCAGAGACACGGAGGAACAGAGTGAAACATATCGGAAGTGCGATTTTAGTCACGCCACGATGATGAGGGGGCGTAACATCAGCTCAATAACAAAAATAGCTTACAAGAATGTTTGGGTTAAATCACGGATTCAGCAATGGCATCGGCTAAAGGAATACCCGACTCAGCGAGTTGTAATTGTTGCCCATGCCAGATGAGTTTGTGGTCATTTAACCATGGTTCTAAATCGTTTTGAAAATATGCTGTGATACCTTGCTCAAAACGTTGTTTGAACCATGTATTATCAATGCCGCCTTTGCGGCGTAATCCCACCCATACCGCTTCGGCTGCAGCTTGTTGCAGAGCAAGCGCTTCATCACTGTTGATAGCAGAACCTGTTTGTATGGCTTGTGTGGTATATTTTTCGGGTGTGCGGGTATTGCTGTAGCGATAGGTGCCGCCGTCTTGCATGTCCCATTTGCCTGCAGCACCTGCACCAATGCCGATATAATCATGGTAGAGCCAATAACCATCATTATGGCGGCAGTATTTATTGGGTTTGGCGAAATTTGATATTTCATAGGCTTGATAACCAGCTTTTGCCAAGCTTTCACGTGTGCTATGGAAGAATGCTAAGGATGCTTCATCATCGGGTAGTTTATAAGGCGATGATGCATGACGTGCAGCAAGTTTGGTATGTGGTTCGACGGTGAGTTGGTAGCAGGATAGGTGTTCTGGGTTGAACTGAAGGGCTGCATCCAAGGTATGTTGCCATTGTTCTAAGCTTTGCTGCGGTAATCCATACATAAAATCTAGATTGATATTATCAAAACCAGCCTTGCGTGCAGCATCAAAAGCTTGATATACCTCGCTACTATCGTGAATGCGCTCAAGCCATGTTAATTCTTGTATATCAAGGCTTTGTACGCCCATGGATAAGCGGTTAATGCCAGCGTTGAAAAAACCTTGAAAGGCTTGCATGTCGACAGTGCCAGGGTTGGCTTCAAGGGTGATTTCAATATTTTTTTCACAACCGAACAAGTGTTGTGCATGTTCTAAAACGTTAGCAATCAGGCTTGCAGGCGCAAGCGATGGTGTGCCTCCTCCGAAGAAAATGCTGTGTAGTTGTCGATTTTGAAAAGCTTCTTGTTTTGACCAATATTCAAGTTCGGCAATCAAGGCTTGCTGATAAGCCTGCCAATCAGGTTGGGCGCGAACATGGGAATTGAAATCACAGTAATGACACTTGTGAATGCAATAGGGGATATGAATGTAAAGCTGGAGCGGGCTTTGCTGCATGGTTAAAGCAGGGCAATCTCAAAGTGTTCAGGATCGAGCTGTATATCACTCTTTAGAGCAATTTGTTTACCCAAAAACTCCTCTAGGCGTGTTACTTGCTCGCTTTCTTCGCCCAGCAGCACATCAATCAATTTGGGGTGGGCAATAATCATCAGCTTTTCACATGGATAAGCGCGAGCTTCAGCTACGACCTCGCGAAATAATTGATAACAAATCGTTGTTGGGCTTTTGGTATGGCCGACACTTTCACAGCGTGAGCATTCACTTAACAGGGTGCGCCCCAATGAGTCACGGGTACGTTTGCGGGTCATTTCTACCAACCCTAAGGATGACAATTGTACAACATTGGTTTTGGTTTTATCACGTGTAAGTGCTTCTTCGAGAACTTCTAACATGCGCTTTTTATTTTCTTCTTCTTGCATGTCGATAAAATCGACCACAATAATGCCACCAAGGTTGCGTAGGCGTAGTTGATGTACAATTTCATGCACAGCTTCAAGGTTGGTTTTGAAACCAGTCTCTTCCATGCTGCGCGAGCGTATGAAAGAGCCAGAATTCACATCAATAGCAATCAATGCCTCGGTTTGCTCAATGACAATATGCCCACCAGACTTGAGAGGAACTTTGCGTTTTAAAGCACGATTCAATTCTTCTTCCACACCATAAACATCAAAAATAGGGCGGTCGCCTGGGTAATAATATAATCGTTTGGCGACTTCTGGCATAAAGTTTTGTGCGAACTTTTTCATGCTTTGGTAGGTTTCTTTGGAGTCGATATGAATTTTTTGTACTTCATCATCAACATAATCACGCATCACACGCAAATGCAGGCTAAGTTCAGCATGAATCACAGAACCTGTAATTGTATTTTTACTGCGTTTTTCAATATCGCTCCACAGACGTATCAAAAAGTTCAAGTCATCTTGCAATTCTTCTTTGCTATGTCCTTCAGCAACGGTGCGAATAATAAGTCCTGCATTGTCAGGGCGAATATCATGACCAATGGCAAGCAGGCGTTCGCGCTCTTCTTGCCCTGCCATACGACGTGCAATGCCAACATGTTCAAGCTCAGGAAGATAAACCAAGTAACGACCTGCAAGGCTTAATAAGCTGGTTAAGCGTGGCCCCTTGGACGAAATAGGGTCTTTAGAAACTTGAACCAAAATATCCTGCCCTTCACGAACCAAGGTGTTGATCGGTGGAATCACGCGACGGCGTGGAGGCTCGTTCTCAGCTTCATTACTTTCGTCGCTACTTTTCTCAACTTCAGGGTTATCATCATCCAAGGGCTCTGCTTCAGGCGCAGCAATATCACCTGCATATAAGAAGCCTGACTTATGCATGCCAATATCAACAAAAGCAGCCTGAATGCCTGGCAAAACACGTTGTACACGACCTTTGTAAATATTGCCCTTTAAACCACGTTCACGCTCACGTTCAATGTATATTTCTTCAGCCAAGCCATTTTCAATGCGCGCAATACGCGTTTCAAAAGGCGTTGTGTTTACCAGTAGTTCGGTGCTCATAATGATGGCTCCAATTTTTTTAACATCTTTAAGGTTTGGGAGACAGGCAACCCAATAACATTATCCAACGGTCCATCAAGGCGCGTAATAAAGCTCGCAGCACCAGCCTGAATGGCATACGCACCGGCTTTATCCAAAACATCGTTGTGTGCCAAATAAACATCTAGCTCATCATCACTAATATCGCGAAACTGAACATGTGTGATGACACGTTCAGTAAGAATATTGTCACCCAATCGCACACATACAGCTGTTAATACGGACTGTTGTTGCCCTGATAATTGTTGCAGCATCTGCTTGGCATGTGCCAAATTATCAGGTTGCCCCAATGCTTCGCCATGCAGGGATACGAGTGTGTCGGCAGCAATGATAGGGCGATTTGTTATAGGGCAGGCTTTGGCTTTCTCTTGGCATAAGCGCATGACCATATCAGGCACGTCTTCATTGTTTAAGGCTGTTTCATCAATATGGCTGGGCATAACTTCTACTGCTAAGCCTGCACATTGTAATAACTGCAGGCGACGTGGTGATTTTGATGCGAGAATAACTTCCATGAGGCAATGCTAACCTAGTAAACCTTGCGTTGCAGCGAGTAGAGCAGGTGCGGCTGTTTCGGTACGCATAATGCGTGCGCCAAAGGTGAGTGTTTGAAAGCCTGTCGTTTGCAATACGCTAAGGTCATCATGGCTCCAGCCGCCTTCTGGGCCTACGGCAAAAGTGATAGCAGAAGCTTGGCTTAAGGTATCGTGAAGCTCAGCCCATGGTTGGGCTTGATGCGGGTGTAAAACAAAGGATTGTCCTATGCTCTGAACATCACTTAATCGATTACGCCAGTGTAGTGTGGGTAGGGCAGTGCGCTCACTCTGCTCGGCTGCCTCAATGATAATACGTTGCCAACGTTCTAATCGCTTTTCTAGTTTAAGGCCTGTTAATTTGAGTGTGGTGCGCTGGCTGTTGGTGATTTGAAAGCTGGCAGCACCCAGTTCAGTGCCTTTTTGTAAGACAGTTTCGATTTTTTCACTTTTATTGGCACACTGAACAATGTGAATGGGAAGACTCAGCTCCCTTGAAATATCGTGAAATTGCTCGATATAACAGCTAACTAGCTGCTTGGATAATTGCTCAATCGAAGCTTGGTATTCACCACCTTGCCCATTGAATAGGGTGAGAGCATCGCCTTCATGTAAGCGCATAACATGGCGCAGATAATGTCCCAAATCATCACTGAGGGTGATGCTTTGCTGTTCGGACAAATTTTGATCAGTATAAATGCGACAATGTGCCATGCGGCGGATTGCATAGAAAAGTTGCAGCATAAGCAAGCTCGAAGGCGTGGGTTATGAAACTTGACCATATTTGCTCTGGCTTCATGATGCGGATATGTTTTCAATGCAATGGGATAAACAAGCGTGGTGTCCAGTTCGTGAATGGCAACTTGCCAATATGGAACTAGATAAAAACACGTCGTCGGTACTTACAGTCACAACTTCTTTAACACGTTTTTTAGAGCGGCGTTTTCGTATGCTGCTTACGGTGCAATTGCATGAGCAATTCTTGGATAAAGCCACAGCTGCTGAAGCGGAGTTGTTGGGTTGTGAGTGTGGCTCGCCAGCACTTCGTAGGCAGGTGTCATTGTTACATCGTGGCTCGGTGATGGTTGATGCGGAATCGGTATTGCCGCTAGAAGGTTTGCCCAAAGCCCTTATGGAAGAGTTGCAAGCTGGTAAACGCCCATTGGCAAATTTATTGTTGGATCAGGGTTTGTCTCTTGCACGTTCTGATTTGAGCGTGGTAAAGGTTGAAAACGGGGTCTGTGCAGGTCGTTGGGCGCGCCGCTCGGTGTTGCGTTCGGCAAGTGGCACGCAAGCTTTGGTGGTGGAAGTATTTCAGGCTAATTTTTGGTCACGCCTACAGCGTTTAGCAGGGCAAAAATAGGTATGAAATTATATCCTGTTGGTTCTTGGCAGGATTGGTTGAGGCTGATGCGGGTGGATAAACCTATCGGTTATTATCTGCTTTTATGGCCGACTTTATGGGGTTTGCTCGCGGCATCGCACGGACAACCAGCTTGGTTGAATATCTGGGTGTTTGTTGGTGGGGTTATATTGATGCGCTCGGCAGGCTGCGTGATCAATGATTTTGCAGATCGTGAACTAGACCCGCATGTAGAGCGCACCAAACAACGCCCCATTGCCGCTGGGAATATTGCTGCGGGCGCTGCTTTACTGGGCTTCTTCTTGATGTTAATCGCGGCTTTTACATTGGTGCTACAAACATCATTCTTGGTGATTGAGCTGGCTTTTGTAGGTGCAGCTTTGGCAGCTTTTTACCCCTTTATGAAACGTTATACTTATTTTCCTCAAGCTTGGTTAGGTATGGCATTTGGTTGGGGTGCAGTGATGGCTTGGGCAGCTGAAACTGGCAGCGTATTAGATTCGCCCGTACCGTGGTTGTTGTTTGCAGCAAATATTTTTTGGTCACTTGCTTATGATACGGCTTATGCTTTGGGCGATCGTGACGATGATGTAAAAATAGGTGTAAAATCAACCGCTATTTGGTTTGCTGAAAAGGCAGTTTTTGTAATTATTGTTTTGGCTGCTGTGATGATGTTGTTGTTGGGTGTGGTTGCTTGGCAATATGGCGTGGCAGTGCAAGTTGGTTGGTTCTTGGCAGTAGTATATCAATTTTATATATGTCGAATGCTTTGGCAGCGTGGTGAGTCTTGGGGTTTTGACTTCTTTTTAAAGTCGCATTGGGTGGGGTTCTTGTTTTGTTGGGGATTTATTGCGGGTATTTTTTTATAATGCATGCTGGGTATTATGTATGATTACATTTTGACAATAGTTGAAAGCGGGATGAAACAGCGTAGTGCTTGAGAATAACCGTAATATGTGCTTTGACAGTTGCTTCCGTGATATTTAGTCGGTATGCAATGAGCTTATTTGAAAGGCCGTCACAGATTAAATTTAACACTTCCTGTTGCCTCTTAGTTAATGTTACTTTGTTGTGTTTTTTTACTGTTTGTGAATGCACTGTTCTATCGTATAAGGCGGGGTGAATGTATATGCCACCTGCAAGAATGAGTCCGATAGCAGCAAGAAAAATGGGTGTGGGCATTAATTTTGGAATGAAACCATGTGCGCCTGCATGTAGAGCTTGCTGCATAAGTTCTATATCATCACAGGCGGACATAATAGCAATGTTAGAGGTTGGGAATATGGCTTTGGTCTCTATGAGGAAATCTATGCCATAACCATCTGGGAGGATTTGATCCAAGAGAATGAGATCGAATTCGCTAGCTTGTTTTGAGATAATATTACGAGCAGCTTTGATTGAGTTTACTTCTAGTACACTGGATACGCCTGTAATTGTTAATAGATATTCTGCCAACATGCAGCTGTATAAATCTTGATCTTCGATGATAAGAATGCGCATTTTACGAACTACATACTAATGGCTTGTGGGGGCAAGACTTTAGAGGTCGTACGACTTATGACGAATTGTTTCTAGTTGGCTCAATTCTTATAATGTGTTTTTTTAGGAGTGCGGAATGCCTATTCATATTGTGGATGATGAGCTTATTATAACTGAAGTTATGTCTGAAGTGTTGGAAGAGCGTAGTAAGGTAATATTATGTTTTCGTAGCGCGGAAGAATATCTTTTGTATGCGGATTCGGATGGTTATGTTGCACCAAAGCTTATTATTTCTGATGTGATAATGGGTGGGATGGATGGATTTGAGTTAATTAAAACTTTGCAATTCAAAGGTTTAAAAGCAAAAGTCATGATAATGAGTGGTTTTAATAAGTGTTCTGAGCGATCTTGCCATGGCATAGATTATATGCTTTCAAAACCATTCCATCCTGATAA
>CAYPXU010000103.1:0-6682 GCA_964414875.1 uncultured Zetaproteobacteria bacterium
GCAGGTAAGGTAACTTTTGAGCGTGTTTGTTTGTATTGCCATACCAGTAATGAAGACAGTAGGCTTATCGTTAAAGCATGTAGGGGAACGTCGAAGTGTGGCTTGGTTGCATGCGTGGTTAAAGAACCTTGCTGAAATGATTAAACATGATGTGGATGGCAAAGTTGTGCGGGGCAACAATAAATATAATATGACCATGCCTGTTCTTCCTAATATGCAAGATAATCACAAGCGTGCGGGTGTGATTGCTTATTTAGGGCGTGATTTTTAGCGTAAATTTTGTTGGATAATTTTGCTTAACTGTCCCATTGTAAAAGGCTTACTAAGTATATGCTGACCTACTGGTAAGGGATGGTAACCATCAAGAGTCCTATCTTTATCATAACCTGTTGCGAAGAGTATGGGCATATCGGCTTGAATATTGCGAATATGCTCGGCAGCTTCAGAGCCACCCATAACAGGCATCATGACATCCATAAAGACCAGTTGAATATCGGCTTGATGCTTTTTAAAAAGCTGCACTGCCTCAAGACCATTGCATGCTAGAAGCGTTTTATAGCCGAGCATCTCCAATACCTCAGCATTAGCTTCACGTAGGCTTTCATCATCATCAACAATAAGAATGAGTTCACCTTTTCCCGACTGGGAAGAAATAGTTTTCTGTTGCTCGCGAGTTGAATTTTCCTTTTTTTGTAAAGGGATATAGATTGAAAACCTTGTGCCTTTACCTAAACTGCTTTTTACATCAATAAAGCCCTTATGGCTTTGTACAGAACCCAAACACATTGCCAAGCCCAAACCTGTACCTTTACCTACTTTCTTGGTGGTGAAAAAAGGTTCAAAAATAAGTTTGAGTTTTTCTTTCTCAATACCAGGGCCATTGTCAATGATACTTAAGCACATGTAATCTTTATGCTCTATTTCTGGATGGGAGGATTTTAATGAAGCATCAGCCTGTATATGCTCGGCTTTTATATGCTCTAATTGCACTTGAATGGTGGGATTGGTGGTATTCAAAAGAGCATCGCGTGCATTGTTGATCAGGTTCATCATGACTTGCTGTAGTTGGGAGGCATTAGCATCGATATATATGGGTTCAGTTATAAAATGTTTTTGTAATTTAATGGTTTCAGGGATGGCGAGTTGAGCTAACTTATAGGCCTCGCTAAAGAAGGGTATGGCATTGAAATTCTGCAGTTCAACATGATCTCTACGGGCAAAGGTTAGCAATTGTTTGATCATTTCCGAAGCATGAAAGACGAGCTCTTCGATACTTTTTGTGCGTTTGTTTATATCTTTTTCATCGTTATGGTGATGCTGAAGTATAAATAGATTGGCGTTGATGCCAGAGAGTAGATTGTTGAAATCATGCGCGATACCACCAACGAGTGTGCCAATAGCCTCCATTTTCTGGGCTTGATAAAACTGTTTTTCCTTGTTTGTCAAAGCAAGGTTGGTTTTTTTATGCTCTTCAATTTCGGCACTTAATTCAGCAGTACGCTCTTGTACTTGTTCTTCAAGGTTCTTGTTGACCAATTCAACATGCTGCTGGGCTTGATCAAGCTTTTTGTTGGCTTGTGTGAGTTCAAAGTGACCTTTCTCACGAACACCCGCGAAGATGGCTGCCAGAAGGGTGTAAAATAAGAAAGTGGCTAAAAATATTTTTAATACTTCTAGTTTATAAGCGATGTTTATCCAACCCATCCCACTTAGGCTAACAATGATCAAACCAATGATTAAAAAAGCCAATAACCAATACCAGCCTTTATAAAGACCAACGGTGAAAAAAGCTAAAAAGGGAAAAATTGGAAGCCAATATATGCCAGAATTGGCATAACCACCAAAGATGAGAAGGCTGTCAAAAATGATGATAGCAGAGCATAGAATAGTAATTTCAAGTGTGCGCAAGGAAAATATTCTATGAAAGTAGCATGAGAATATTAGGGGTGTAAATAGAAGTGTTACAAACAACTGTATGGATGCCAATGTTTGAAAACCAGCGATTGTGTTAAATATAGCAAAAGCTAGAAGCATCAATACGGCGATTAAGACAATAAGTTTTAGTAGTTGCTCTTGATGTTCACTTGGTATGGCGAAGCTTTTATAGCCCCGCAGCAGTTTCCAACGTCTTTCTGTATTAGCATTTTGTACTGTCATAATCACCCTTTCAGCGGTACTCAGTATGGTCGAAGAAAAATGTTCTGGCAATGGCTCTATAGGCTTATTACTTATAGCTTGTGAGCTTCAAACCAGCTTGAACCAGTGCCGATATCAACAACCAAGGGTACATGTAGCTTGGCAGCACCCTCCATTTCCTCACGTATGATTTGAGTGATAGTATCGCTTTTATTCAGAGGGCACTCGACGATTAATTCATCGTGTACCTGCAAAATCATTTTTGCTTCTGGGGCTTCTGCTTTTAATCGCTTGTGCAATGTTATCATCGCAACTTTGATAATATCAGCAGCCGAGCCTTGCAGTGGTGCATTCACAGCCGTGCGTTCTGCATAAGCTTTGCGCATGCCATTGCTGCTATTGATATCTGGCACATACATACGGTGAGCCAGCAATGTTTCCACAAAGCCTTGTTCACGCGCCTTGATAAGTGTTTTATCCATGAATGTTTGCACGGTGGGAAACTGCTCAAAATAGGCTGCAATAAATAATTTTGCTTCGCTGCGACTAACATCCAGTTGTTTGGCAAGACCAAAGGCACTCATGCCATATAAAATACCAAAGTTAATCACTTTAGCACGACGGCGCATGTCACCAGTTACATCTTCAAGTGGCACTTGATTCACCGCAGCTGCAGTGGCGGCATGAATATCACGCCCTTCTGCAAATGCCTGCATCAAGTTTGCATCTTGTGAAAAATGCGCCATCAAACGCAATTCGATTTGAGAGTAATCTGCTGCAATGAGTATATTGCCTGCTTCGGCAATAAAAGCTTTGCGAATTTCACGCCCTTCCATGGTGCGAATAGGGATATTTTGTAAATTGGGGTCGGAAGATGATAAGCGACCTGTAGTGGTGACAGCTTGGTTGTAAGAGGTGTGTACACGCCCCGTTTGAGCATGAATCAATTTTGGCAGGGCATCGCTATAGGTGGATTTCAGTTTGGATAAGCCGCGCACTTCAAGAATTAAGCGTGGTATTTCATGGGCATCAGCGAGCTTTTCAAGCACTTCTTGCCCTGTTGCCCATTGCCCAGATTTGGTTTTTTTGCCACCTTCAAGAGCCAAAGTTTCAAAGAGTAATACACCCAACTGTTTGGGAGAATTGATGTTAAATACTTCACCCGCAGCAGCGTGGATTTGGCTTTCAAGCTCTCGAATACGTGTGCCGAATTTTTCAGATAGTTTTGCTAACTGTGTTGCATCAATATGTGCGCCGGTCCACTCCATATCAGCAAGTACGTTTGCCAATGGTAGCTCAATATCATCATGGCGTGCTGATAATGAACCGAGCTTTGCCTTCAACGTATTGGTCAAACGCAGTGTTACTTCGGCATCTTCAGCAGCATAAGGCGCTGCAATATCAATGGGAACCAAATCAAAGGTAATTTTCTTTGCGCCTTTGCCCGCAACATCTTCATAAGCAATGCAATCGTGATCTAAATATTTTTTGGCAACATTATCCATCTTGGCGGACTGTCCGGGTTCATCAACATAAGCCAGCAACATGGAGTCAGCTTCAATACCGCGCAGTGTGATACCTGCTCTACGTAATACTTGGCTATCGTATTTGAGATTGTGTCCGCATTTGGCTTTATTCGCATCTTCTAATATGGGTGTGAGGGCTGATAAGATAGTATTTTTATCAAGCTGTTTGGGTGTGGGAGCCAATAAGTCACCACTGCGATGGGCAATGGGCACATACCAGCCTTCACCTTCTTGGGTGGAGAAAGATAAACCGACCAGTTCAGCATCGTGGCAGTTTAATGATGTTGTTTCAGTATCCACGGCAATCAGTTCTGCATGTTTGAGGGATTTGACAAGCTGGGCGAGAGCTTCCTTATTATCAACAAGATGATCAATGCGAATTTTATCACTTTTCTTGGCTAAAAAAGGCTCTTCGGGGTTGATTGTGTCGGATATAACTTCATTTTTATCACTAAATTCATCTATTAGCCTTCTAAACTCAAGTTTTTTAAATAATTCTGCAAGGGCAGGGCGGTTGGGTGTTTGGCTAATTAGATCATCTAAAGTAAGTGGTAGTGGGGTTTGCATATCAAGTGCGACGAGTTTGTATGAGAGTCTCGCATCATCAGCAAATTCGATCAGATTCTCGCGACGCTTGTTCTGTTTTATTTCTGGAGCATGTTCTAACACACCTTCCAAATCACCATAGGTATTAAGTAGATCTAATGCGGTTTTAGGGCCAATGCCTGGCACACCAGGAATATTGTCTGCAGAATCTCCTGCTAGGGCGAGCAAATCATGCACACGAACAGGCTCAACACCCCATTTTTCTTTCACTTCATCAATGCCATATTCTTTATGGCGCATAGTATCGAGCATCCAAACGTTGGCTGAAACAAGCTGCATTAAATCTTTATCGGTAGAAACAATAGTCACATCCCAATCTTTGGCTTCTGCCTGCTTGGCAAGTGTGGCAATGACATCATCGGCTTCATAATTTTCAACACAAATACGAGAAATATTAAATGCATCGGTCACATCAAATACAGGTTGCCATTGTGGCACCAAATCTTCGGGCATGGGCGGGCGATGGGCTTTATACTCAGCGTACATCTCATTGCGAAAGGTTCCGCCTTTGGGATCAAATATAACCGCCACATGGGTGGGCGATAAGTCTTTTAAGATGCCACGTAACATCTGCACATAACCAAATACGGCATTGGTTGGTTCACCCTTGGAATTGGAGAGGTTGTGTTTTACAGCATGAAAAGCGCGAAACACATAGTTGGGACCGTCAATGAGAACTAAATGGGGCATGTGGAAGGTTACCTTATGGAATGGTTTTCAAGGAAAGGTAGTCGTTTTGCTACTAGCTTGCCATGTTGGATATTTGGGCATGGTTTTTAAGAAAATATCGCTGCTCAAAAAGGTTTGTAACCATAGGTTCAAATGGGCGTAAGGCGCACTTTCAAACCATGCTGTATTTACGAAATAAAACTGGCGAATAAACGGAAAAATAGCGATGTCTACGAAAGATAACTGATTGTTTTGTATGAATGTATGATTTTTTAATGATTTTTCTATTTTTTCTAAAAATAACTCAGCACATTCACGGTAATGTGTTTGTGGATGTTCAGGGAAACGATCGGCATATTTGTAGCGGTCTAAGTTTTTTTTGAAAGCAGTATCATTTTCATCAATCAGTGGATGATTCATGCTTTTTAGCCAGTTATCAGGGTCGTGTTGCTGTAATGCCCAGTGCATAATATCACGGCTTTCATCAATGATTGTGCCATCCATGCATTGCAATACAGGTACCGTTGCTTTGGGGGATATATCGAGCAGTTCTGCGGGTTTGTTTTTAAGTTCAACTTCACGTAATTCCACTTGAATGCCGCTATAGGCAATTGCCAAGCGTGCCCGCATGGCATAAGGGCAACGGCGGAAAGAGTAGAGGATGGGTAAAGGCTTATGCATCAAGCAGTGTGTCTAAATCAGCGCGTAAGATAGCTCGATGATTGATTTTGGCGGTGGGCGCATAGCTGCATAGGCTTTGGCAGGGGATGATTTCAAAATCAATATCTAGGGATTTTAACTTTTCAGCCAAGTCCTTGCCACCGACATCGCGGCAATTTTGCCCATGGCAAATAGCAATTATGTGATCTTTCATGAGATATAGTAAATCATGTTTAAAGTTACCTGTTCCTTTAGCGCAGTCTAAAGATCTTATTTGATGTGCTGTATTGAAAGCTTCTCGATCATGTTTAAGGTGAATGGCGATCAGATGAATTGTGAAACAAGAGAGAATGTAGTTTGCCTTTTAAGATGGAATGAAAATACACGTCATCCCCACTTTCGCGGGAATGACGGATTTTTATCGTATTTTAAGGCTGTCCCGTCTTAAAATCGTGATGTAAATAATGGAGCATTCATGGATAAAGACTGACCATCTGATGAGATGGCAACTTGAGGCAAGGGTATGCCCCATTTCAATTTACCATCTTCCAACGATGCCAAAGCACGTGTAGCACTGGCAACACCATAAATAGCACCAGCAATAATGCCAACACCTGCACCCGTAGAAATATAATTCCAATGTGATCCAGGAGAGTTTGAAATTAACATCGCTCCACCACCAACCAATGCGCCTAACATGCCACCATACAGTGTGTCTTCCATGGTGTTTTGTACTTCAAAATCAGCTGCCTGACTTTGCACTGCTAGCATACTCAAGCCGCCTAAAAATATGACTACCATCATTGCCTTCTTCATTAACTTTCTCCTTGCTTCACTTTTAGATTTAAATAATCCACAAGCAAGGGGGCACTGGCATTTGTTGCGCCACCCGCAGGGGAAATATCCGCATCCTTCATATTCTATAGCACTCTTGCAATATCTAAATGCGTCTAATGCACATGAATCACAAAGTATGAGCTAAACCCTGCAAGTGCTCGCACATACATAGCGCAAATCCTGCGTTAGAAAACTTCGCAATAGCGGTGTTATTACTTGCGTAACTATTCAGAGTTAATCAGTACTTC
>CAYPXU010000104.1:0-6660 GCA_964414875.1 uncultured Zetaproteobacteria bacterium
GGAGAGTTGCAGGTGAGTCATTCAGGAAATTGTGAACATAAACATTATGATGCTCAAGGTATTGAGATAAAGTGGCAAAAGCAGTGGGCAGAGTCGGATGTGGATATGCCTGTTGATGATGCGGCTGATTTGCGTGAACGCTATTACTGTTTGGAAATGTTTCCCTATCCGTCTGGCAACCTGCATATGGGGCATGTTCGCAATTATTGTTTGGGTGATGCTGTAGCGCGTTATAAGCGGATGCAGGGTTTTAATGTATTGCACCCGATTGGTTGGGATGCTTTTGGTTTGCCCGCTGAAAATGCTGCCATTAAACATAAACGTCCACCTGCTGAATGGACCTATGCCAATATCGACCAAATGCGAGGGCAGCTCAAGCGTTTGGGACTTTCGTACGATTGGTCGCGTGAAATAGCCACCTGCAAACCTGAATATTACCGCTGGGAACAATGGATGTTCACCAAGTTGATGGAAAAAGGTTTGGCATATCAAAAAGAAGCCGAAGTAAACTGGTGTGAGCCTTGCCATACGGTGCTTGCCAATGAGCAGGTGGAAGATGGTGCTTGCTGGCGTTGTAACACTGCGGTGGTGAAGAAAAACCTCAAACAATGGTTTATTAAAATTACCGATTATGCAGAACAGTTGTTGGATGATCTTGATCAGCTGTCTGGCTGGCCTGAAAAAGTTGTGGGTATGCAGCGCAACTGGATTGGTAAATCTTCTGGTGCAGAAGTCTCCTTCGCTGTTGAAGATTCGAATGAAGTGTTGGATATTTTCACCACACGCCCTGATACCTTAATGGGTGTAAGCTATATGGCAGTTGCAGCAGCGCATCCATTGGCAATGAAAGCGGCAGAAAACAATGCTGAACTGGCTGCATTCCTCAAAGAATGCGCTACGATTTCCACCAAAGAAGCCGATATTGCCACGATGGAAAAGCAAGGTATGGCATTGGGCATCAATGCTATTCACCCTGTCACTGGTGAAACGGTACCTGTTTGGGTCGCGAACTTTGTTTTGATGGGATATGGCACTGGCGCAGTGATGAGTGTGCCTGCCCATGATGAGCGTGATTATGATTTTGCTAAGAAGTATGGTTTAAATATCAAGCAAGTGATTAGCAATGCGGCAGGTGATGCATGTGTGGATGAACAAGCTTTTACCGATGCTGGTGTGTTAGTAAACTCAGGTGAATTTGATGGTTTGGCTTCAACACAAGCCAAGCAAGCCATCACGGCATGGTTGGCAGCATGCGAAAAAGGTGAAGAACGCATTCAGTATCGCTTAAGAGATTGGTTGGTGTCTCGTCAGCGTTATTGGGGTACACCGATCCCAGTGATTCATTGTGATGATTGTGGTGCGGTAGCGGTGCCTGAAAAAGATTTGCCCGTGGTCTTGCCCGAAGATTTGCAGCCTACAGGTGGTTCTTCGCCATTGGCTGAATGTGAATCATTCCTGAATGTTGATTGTCCGCAATGTGGTAAACCTGCCCAGCGCGAAGCCGATACTTTTGATACGTTTATGGAATCATCGTGGTATATGAACCGTTATATTTCAGCACGTTCAGATACAACCATGGTTGATGCAGATGCTATGGCGCGTTGGGCTCCTGTGGATCAATACATTGGTGGTGTGGAACATGCCGTTCTACATTTATTGTATGCACGTTTTTATCACAAATTGATGCGTGATGTTGGTCTGTTTGATGGTGAGAAGGTTGGCTCTGAACCATTTAAGAATCTTTTAACGCAAGGCATGGTTTTATTGGATGGCACAAAGATGTCCAAATCCAAAGGTAATACGGTTGACCCTAGCGCGATTATTGAACGTTATGGTTGTGATACAGCGCGCTTGTTTACCTTATTTGCTGCACCGCCTGAAAAGGATTTGGAATGGGAAGATTCAGGTGTGGAAGGTGCGCATCGTTTCTTGAATCGTGTGTGGCGCTTGTTTGAAAAGCTGGATGTTGATGCTGGAAGTGAAGAAGATGAAAAGTCTGTCAAAGATTTGCGCCGCACCATTCATATTACGATTGAAAAGGTGACGCGCGCCTTTGAGCATGGCTTTGCATTCAATGTTGCGATTGCAGCGCAAATGGAATTGGCGAACGCATTGCAGGCATTTGATATACAGGGTAAAGCTGGCAAAGCTGCATTTGTAGAAGGTTTACAGGCATTGGTGAAAATGTTGAGTCCGTTTGTGCCACACTTCTCTTGTGAATGTGGTGAAAAGTTAGGTTTTGAAAAAGCCGCTGTCATTATGGACTGGCCAGAAGTCGATGCTGCTGCCTTGGTGCAAGATGAGATTGCTCTGGTGGTGCAAATTCAGGGTAAAAAACGCGGTGAGATTATGGTGCCAATAAATGTGGATCAAGATACTGCCTTGGCATTAGCACAAGCGGATAGTGCGGTCGCTAAATGGCTTGAAGGTATGCAAATTGTGAAAGTGATTCTAGTGAAAGGTCGCTTGCTCAATATTGTGGTGCGTCCAGCATGAGGGATTTATTTGCCGTCTTCATGCTTGCACTGGGTTTAAGCGCATGTGGTTATCATTTGGTGGGGCAGGGCGGTGATGCTGGGGTAATTCCTGAAGATGCGACGCAAGTGGTGGTCATGGCAACGGGGAATTCAGCAAAGTTGTTGCGAGTGTTTCGCCAAAAACTGGCACAATCAGGTGATGTTCCTCTTGTCAGCTCCAAAGATGCAGGCAGTGATGCTGTTGAAATACGTATGGAGCATGTATCTGAAAGCATGAGCGCGTCCGCCTTTGACGCTTCGGGTATTGCCAACCAATACAGAGTAACTATTTCGGCATCATTGCGTGTTTTACAATTGGGTAAAGAATTATGGGCATCGGAAGTGATAAGTGTGTCGGGCGATGTTTTTGTGACTGGTGGCGCGGTGGCAATTGAGGCGCAAAAAGCACGGGTATCTGAGGCTTTGCGTGATGAGTGGGTGCAGAAAGCCTTAGGGCGTTTACGCTCAGGGTTCTGATGAAAATATCACTCTCGCAGCTATCACGATTGGAACACCGCTGTTATTACCTTAGCGGTGAAGATCGTGATGCACTGAATGAAGCAGCAAATGCTTTGTTGGCGGCAGGGGATACTCAAGCTATTCGTTTACGCCTCGATGTGTCTGAATTGGCACGTTTTGAAGAAGAAAGCCGCAATCAAGGGCTGTTTGGAAGCAGTATCTGTTATGGTCTGGTGCGCAATGCGGAATCTGCCACGCCCAAACAAACCGAATACCTATTAAAATTGGCAACATCGGTATCAGAGGGCAACCGTCTTATTATTTGCGCGCCAGAAATTGCGTGGAAAAAGGCTCTGCATAAAAAGATACAGGCATTGTCCGATGTGGCACATTGTGAGTTTAGGCAGCCAGATGTAAGAGCGTTTCAGCAGTGGTTGCAGAATGAAGTGCAAAAAACTGGTTTAAGCATTGATGAACAAGCTTTGCCGATGGTAGCAGAGCAGCTTTGTGGTATGCGCTTGGCAGCACGACAATGGATTGAACGTTTGCAGCTTTATGATGGTGGTAAAGGTGAAGTGTTGAGCCCGCAAGTGATGACTGAGCTTCTGGGCGAACGAGCGCCTGATGATTTGGATGTATGGGTGCATGCCGTAGCCATGAAAGATAAAGCCGCTGTGCGTTTGGTTTTGCGCTTGTTGCGTGATCAAAAGGTTAATGAGGTGCAATTGCATTCATGGCTTAGTACACGTTTTCAGCAGTTGTTGATGTATCGTTGGTTTCAAGCCAAAGGACATCGTAATCCACTGCAAGCAGCCAAGGTCTTTGGCGATGCTCGCAGTAAAATCCCGCAAGAAGCCAAGAACTGGCAAGGTGCTGATTTAACGAATGCTGTTGCAGCATTGCAGAAGGTTGAAATGCTGCTTAAAGGTGCATCGATAGAAGATAAACCTGTGGTGATGGAACGTTTAACGTTACTGCTCGTAAAAAGTTGAGTTGTAGATATTTTTTATAATTTCGTAGGATAGGGATAAATTAATACGCGGGTTCAAGTCTCAAGTGAGTCCTCTTTTTCATGATGTATAAGGGTTGGCAAAGAAGGTCTTTATTTCAGGTATGCTGCATATATTTGTCGATAAATTGCCTAAATTTCGATGCGAATATCGAAGTCTTTATAGGGTAATCAAAACCTATCACGCAGGATTGGCAGCGGCGATTATTGAGCCCATTGGATATGCTCTGATAATTCATAGATACTTCGCCCATGTCTAAACGTGTTGTGATATTGCTGTCTGTTTGTTTGGCATTGCCGATGATGGTAATGCTGATATCCATGCTTTTGGGTATGGATGGTCATGCGGTGAATTTGGATATGGTATTGGCAGGATCTAGTGCGGAACATCTTTTGGGTTGTGATAGTTTGGGGCGTGATGTTTTGGCGCGTTTGGCGGAAGGTCTACAGCTTTCAGTTTTTGTAGGCATTACGGTGGTTATGCTCGGAGCAATTATCGGCATTACGATTGGTGTGCTTGCAGGTTGGCATGGTGGCTGGTTGGACATTATCTTGATGCGCATTGCCGATGTGGTGTTGTCTTTTCCTGGTATTTTATTGGCGATTGCCTTGGCTGCTATGCTTGGTCCAGGTGTTGAGAACCTTATTCTTGCGTTGGTGGTAGTTGGCTGGGTTGGATTTGCACGTTTAAGTAGGGTGCAAGTATTATCGCTCAAATCAGCAGCTTATATTGAGGCTGCCTTGGCGAATGGCATGTCATTCTTTTATATTACAACACGTCATTTATTGCCTAATATCGCCGCACCACTTTTGGTGGAAGCGAGTTTTGGTCTGGCTGCAGTAATGATTGGTGAGGCTGGTTTATCCTTTTTAGGTGTGGGAGTGCAAGCACCTGATGCTTCTTTGGGAACCATGATTCGAGAAGGTACACGTTTGATGTTGGTTGAACCCAGTCTGGTCATCTGGCCTGGTTTGATGTTGTTTTTGGTGGTAATGATGGTGAATTTACTGGGTGACACATTACGTGATTACTTGGATGTGAAGCGGGTATAGGCTGAAAATTTCGCCTTCGTGGTAGGGCATGTTCTTTCTTGCTTGTCCAAGAAAGAAGCAAACAAAAATAACTTGGCAACCTGCTTATTTCCTTTACTTACAGCCATCAAAAGGGCGCGTATTACTGCGCTTATCCTTTTGATAGCTGACGTTACAGCGCAGCTTGAACAAGGGGGAGTATCACTTCCTAGATATTTTTCGCCTGTGCAGAGGCATTGCCGATATAGCTGGCAGGAGTCATGACAAGCAGCGATTGTTTGGCATCATCGGGAATATCCAAGCCTTCAATAAAGGTGCGTAAGCTTTCTTGGGTAATACCTTGTCCACGGGTGAGCTCTTTGAGTTGCTCGTATGGGTTTTCAAGACCATAACGGCGCATGACTGTTTGCACAGCTTCGCCCAAGACTTCCCATGTTGCGTCCAAATCTGCATCCATGCGAGCATGGTTAGGCTCTAACTTATTGATACCTTTTAATGCCGATTCAAGAGCCAGCAGCGTATAGCCCAAACCAACACCAAGGTTCCGTAGCACGGTAGAATCAGTTAAATCGCGCTGCCAACGTGAGATAGGCAACTTGGTTGCCAAATGATGCAGCATGGCGTTCGCTAAGCCCAAATTTCCTTCGGCATTTTCAAAATCAATCGGGTTGACCTTGTGCGGCATGGTCGATGAACCGACTTCACCTGCAACCACTTTTTGTTTAAAATAACCCACTGAAATATAAGCCCAAATATCACGGCAGAAGTCGATAAGAATGGTATTGAAACGGGCAATAATATCATTGAATTCAGCAATGTAATCGTGTGGCTCGATTTGAATGGTGTACGGGTTCCATGTTAAACCAAGAGACTCAATAAAATTCTGAGCAATGCCTTCCCAGTTCAATTCTGGGTAAGCTGCTAGATGAGCATTGTAGTTGCCTACTGCGCCGTTAATTTTCCCTAACATCTCGGTTTGTTCAAGTTGTTTGATTTGCCGTTGCATGCGGTACGCAACATTTGCCCACTCTTTGCCCATCGTGGTTGGACTGGCTGGTTGCCCATGTGTGCGAGCCAAAAGAGGTTGCTCAGCAAGGCTATGTGCGCCAGCTGTAATGCTATCTAACATCTTGTTGAGCATCGGCAGCATGACATCATCACGGGCTTCTTTGAGCATCAATGCGTAGGATAGATTGTTAATATCTTCGGATGTACAGGCAAAGTGAAAGAACTCAGAGATAGAGGATAACTCGGCATGATCTGCAACTTGCTCTTTAAGGAAATACTCCACCGCTTTGACATCATGGTTGGTGGTAGCTTCAATATCTTTGACACGCTGGGCATTGGTTTCTGAAAAATTGATAACAATATCATCAAGAAAGCTTGTGGCTTGTTGTGAGAATTCAGGCACTTCTTTTATATGAGCATTGTTAGCCAACATTTGTAACCAACGTACCTCGACAGTAACCCTTGCTTTGATAAGACCATACTCACTAAAGATTGGGCGTAGGCTTGCAACTTTACTTGCGTAACGACCATCGAGTGGTGAAAGGGCTGAAATAGGGGATACTTGCATGGGTTTGCTCCGACAACGGGTGATATAGTGACTATTCAAGATGTGCATGAACGCTTCGAGAAAGGTGG
>CAYPXU010000105.1:0-6583 GCA_964414875.1 uncultured Zetaproteobacteria bacterium
GAGATGACTTCTAGTCGTCATAACATTCTGTGCGCTTCAGCGCACAGTGGTTGAAATCCACTTTATGATACATGAAACAACATTTTTACTCAATATATCAATGAGTTGAATGTTTCTGAGGAGAGTCTATTTAATTTACGTAACAAATAACACAACGAAGAAATAGTGGTAAATTGCCGAGAGTTTGACTTGATATGAGAGAGCTTAGAAGTTGCCCTTGGAACTTGAATGCAGGATGGACTTTAGAGGGTGCCTCAAATTTATGTCTCGGAAGCTTGGAATAACTTGTGTCGCGTTAGCATTGTAACAAATGTTAGAGAATAAGGGTCCTTTTATTTGATAAGTGGGACAGTGGTGAGCCTTATCCCCCTTATTGATGCTATTTGCGTGTCAGGTAGCGGTTTAGGCTCAATTGATTCCTAAAGTTGGTATTCTCCGATAAAAACAGTTTCAACACTGCCTTCAAGGATTAGATTATCAGGTGAGCCTGATACCAATACTTTACCGCCAGGCATTTCAATGGTTTGTGGGCGTGTATGAGCTTCAACTTTCCAAATGGCTGCCGCAGTAGCGCATGCGCCTGAGCCGCAAGCCGATGTTCTACCTGCGCCACGTTCGATAATGTCGATATATACATGGTCAGCAACTTGCCCTGTGACAATTTCAATATTTCGATTTTCTGGGAATGCTTCGACAGCTTCAAAAAAGACGGAGTGGGGATTGCCAATTTCAACATCAACATGGGCATCTGTTTGGTTGGTGATTTGAGCTGCACCCATTTCCACAGCGATACCGTTATCTGTTTTTTTAGCTGTTACTATTCGGTCATTTAAAGCAATGGACACAGATTCTTTATCTAAACTATCCAATAACAATGCACCCACACAACGCAGACCATTACCGCAATTCGCAGCTTCTGTGCCGTCATTGTTGAAAATACGCATGTGTGCGTCGGCATTTTCGCTAGGCGTTAGAATAAGTAGTTGGTCACAGCCAATGCCATATTTTCGTTCGGTGATGGTGCGTACAAACTCGTTAGTACATTCAGATAACTCATGCTCAAGACCATTCAGTACAATGAAATCATTGCCTTGGGCCTGCATTTTGGTGAATGGAAGTGTTGTGGCTGCCATTATTTACGATGCTCAACTTCAACAGTGGTATAAACACCGCCACGCACATTAAAAATTGCAGTAACTTTTAAATAACGCGGATCCATCGCTTCGATTAAATCGGATGCCATCATATTGGTGACTTGTTCGTGGAAATGCCCTTCATCACGAAAGCTCCAGTAATAAAGCTTGAGTGATTTTAGCTCCACGCACAACTCATCAGGAATATAATCAATTTTAATTTCTGCAAAGTCTGGCTGCCCCGTTTTAGGGCATAGGCAGGTGAACTCTGGTGAATCAATTTTAATATGATAATCGCGTTCTGGATTTGGATTGGGGAACACTTCCAGTGTTTTGGATGCTTCGGCAGTGGGTTTGTTGCCCAGTTGGGTAAGATTCTTGGTAAGTGACATGGTTAAACCTCAAAATGTTCGATTATATCGGAATAAATAGCTGTGAGCGTGTCCAATTCGTGGGTGGCAACACACTCATTGACCTGATGAATGGTTGAATTGGTTAAACCCAATTCTGCGATAGCGATACCCGCAGCGGCAATAAAACGTCCATCAGATGTGCCACCGCCTGTATCATGCAGTGTGACAATGCCTGTGATGCGTTCAATGGATGCACATACGGTATCTAAAAAGATGCCGTCAGGTGTGGAAAAAGCTGTAGCAACATGATCGAAATTTACGGTGACATTGCAACTATCACATGCAGCTTCAACCAGTAATTTAATTTGCTCGAAATCATTACCTGGATTGTAACGAATATCCAAAAATGCTTCGGCAGAACCTGGAATAACGTTGCTTGCACCAGTTCCACCATTAAAATTAGTGATTTGACATGATGTGGCAGGAAAACCTTCTGCGGCTTTACCCCAATCAATGTCGGTAATACGAGCCAAAGCTGGTGCGGCACGATGAATGGCATTATCAGCATCTTGTGGATAGGCAGAGTGCCCTTGTTTACCATGAAATGTGATGCGGGCTTGTACCACGCCACGGCGACCACGACGGATGGTATCACCGACTTGTTTAGAGCAGGATGGTTCGCCGACAATCACCGCATCAGGCAGTGTTTGATTGGCTTGCATGTATTCCACAATACGAATGGTGCCATCAATAGAATCACCTTCTTCATCGGAGGTGATAAGCAATTGTAGGGTAGGTAAGGGGGTTTGTTGGGCGCAAAGCTGCGCGATGGCAGCTAGCCAGCAGGCAATACCACCTTTCATGTCTTGTGTGCCACGTCCATGTAGGATGCCATCTTCTACGACAGCTTCAAAAGGTGGGTGTGTCCAAGCTTCAACAGGACCTGTGGGTACAACATCCGTATGCCCAGCAAATGCTAAAGTGCCTTTGAGCTCGCCGACACGTGTATAAATACTATTGGTAATGCCGCCAGTATCGACGCATGTACGCACGAAACCCAATGGTGCGAGCAATCTCTTGATATAGCTCTGGCAACCTGCATCTTCGGGGGTCGGTGATTCGCGGCGAATCAATTTGATGGCAATATTAAGCGCAAGCGATTGGTTCATGTAGGTTATATCCTTTCAAATGATTCGCATCGACGTTCAATGCCATCAAAACAATGCTGCTGTGTTGCCAGTCGTTCAATGTGTTTGATTGTTGCACAGTCTATGTGTTCAAAGACTTCCATGAAAGTTGTCTTTTCATTTTGCAAACGTTTGTAGAGCTTTGCTTGGATGTTTAGCTCATGCTGAACATCACTTATCCATGCTTGAAATAAGCTTTCTTGCTGACTTTCAGCATGGTACCAAACAAAGGCAGAGACGATTTTATTTTCAGGCATGACAAGCTTTAAGGACAGTGATTGGATTGCCATTCTCAAGTGATAATGGCGTATTATTTTCTACAGACTCAATAGGCAAGTGGGCAATGCCAAAGTGTTCACCAGATGTGTTCGTAGCTGCTGAAGTTAGCATGCCTATTTTGAAACTGCTTTGGATAGGACAGGGTGTGTTGCATAAACTTCCTTCAATTTTAATATGATATAGCTTTTTCTTAATGCCATTTCTCCAATGCATACGGCTGGTAACTTCTTGCCCGACATAACAACCCTTATCAAAATTCACACCATTCATTTCAATAAGGTTGGCATTTAACGGATGTATGGAGGCATCCCAATCCCGAGCAAAGCGTGGTGTGCCATGAATGATAGCGGCATTCTCCAAATCTTCTTCATTACATACGTCCGACACCTGATCCAATGCTTTGTGAATATCTGTGTTAGCCATAATAAGCCAGTTACCCTGATTGGCTGCTTCATGCATTTCCATGCTAGCTTCGATGGGTTGTTTGATGCTTTGAATAATTTGTTGCGCATTCTCGCCTTGAATAGATAAAACACCCAAAGCCTCAACCTGTCCCAAACGAATATCATGACCCAGTGCAAAGCGGCGCAAGCGCTCAACCAGTGCGGCAGCATAAGCTGCTTCAGTAATCATGATAAGTTCGTCGCCAATATCGATGATATGCATATCGGCAATCATTTTTCCTTGTGGGCTAAGCACGGCTGTATAAATAGGGCTATTGGGCGTAAGCAAGTTTATATCTTGGGTGATTTGTCCCTGTAAATACTTGCGAACGCTGTCTCCTGATGCCTTTAAGACAGCAAGGGACGTACGGTGGCAGCATAAGGTTGGTGTTGAAGTTGAGTCTATCATGACGGCATGATGGTGAGTGATGCTGATGAGTTCAAGCCTTGGGGTTATGGTGTTATTAAGACAGGGCATCAACATTGGCTTTTCCAAAGCTATAAGATTGCAGTGGGTGTTCCTGACGCAATACGGAGCTCGCTACTATGACGGCTACATGCTTTATGCAAATACACAATCAAAGTTTTTGCTTTGTTCTTTATATGTAACATATAGGACATTATAGAGCGATAATTAACTTGACCGATTAGTGACAGTATGTGTTTATTGTTTTACAGCTTTGATTGTCCAAGCTGCTGCAATACCCCATACCCAGTTAAAAAAGAGTACAAACAATGGGGTGAGTAGCCCTAAGTCAAGCCCTGCCATACCTTTATGAGCCATCATAGGAAACACAACAAACAACTGCACTGCTGTAGGGAATAAACTCAACAATGCACCTTTAATCAGTAATTTTGATTGTAGTATGGGTAAGATAAAAAGAAGACCCCATAAACCACCCCATACTATACGAGGGTAAAGCCAATCAGGTGACAAATGCGGTGCGATAGCAACACCCAGTGATGAAGTGATACCGTAGTAGCCAAACGCCCATACAGTAAGGCTGTTTACCAATGCACCTATACATCCTGCGGCAAAGAAAATGAGTAACTTTTTCATGTTTTACTCCTTAAACAAGTAACCTCTGGCAATTTAAATGGGCAACTACAGCGCGGGTTCATCCATGATGTAGTCGGCGGTAATAATCTCAAGAACATGCCCATTCGGATCTTTGAAATACACACCTCGACCGCCATATTTATGATTAATGTTAGCATTTTCTAAATCATAGGGTTCACTGCCATAGCTGATATGATCTTCTTTGATTCTAGCAAAGATTAAGTCAAATTGCTCATTATTCACTTTAAATGCATAGTGAATGGATGAAAATTCATCCTTTGTTTGAAAATCCAGTGTTAGTGTAGAATTAACTTTTACGACAGCAAAATGACCCCATTCTTTTATAAATGTAAAACCAAATATACGTTCATAAAACTTAGCTGATGCAATATAGTCATGTGCAGGAATAATGGTGTGATTTAACGTAATTTCCATGGCTGTTATTCTCCCTATATCAAGCCTCTATCAGTTTGAATTTATGTGTTCTATTCATGTTATCAACAATTCAAAATCAGCTTTTCCTACAGAAGTGCCATTCACTATGATTTCTAATGTATGCAAACCTTGATAATACTTACGCGTACTTATCTTTTTTATCATGTGTTTTTTTGCAAAGGTAAGTGCTTCATTTGGGGCTAGTTTTTTAATGCGCCACTTAAATACTTTGGGTGATGTTGTGCCATTGGCTTTTTGATGGTGAATGATATAATCAATCATCAAAGCCTGTTCATGTGTGGCGCTTGAAACAATAGAGATGTTGAATTGTAATGCTGTACCAAAGATGACCTCTGGTGTTTCAATCTGGATTTTCACTTGTTTCAGCTTAGGCTGGTGATAAGCAAAGACTTGCAATACTTGGCTATTGCCTTGTTTGAGTAATGTTCTACAAGCATGGCGAATAAGTTTTTTGCGCTCCGTACTGGCTCCGTACATCCACTGTTCTGCAATGCTTGCTACAAGCTCGGGATGATCCTTGGCAATGTCATTCAAGTTATTGGCGACTGAACGCCGCACATATTCTTCATGATCATCTTTCAGTATTTCCAATATCTCAATGACAGGGGAGGGGTCGTTGATAAAAGCAGGTAGCTGCATAGCCCAAGGTAATCTTGGACGTGAACCTTCCGATGTCAGTCGCCGTACATGCCTATCTGTATCTTTAGCCCACTCTTTCATGGTAAGCAGTGTCTTTTCAGGATGCTTCAAAAGAAAGAAACGAATGCCAAACTCTGAAGAAAAACGTTTGGTGCATTCTTTGAGCAGGGTCATGGATAAATCAAAGTGTTGATGACCATACAAACCAACATAATGTGTGACAGGCATAATCGCCCAGCCTGCAATGCCCTTATTATCGGCCGTGATAGCAAAAATATCACCTTCAAGAGCAGGGCTAAGGCTTTCTAAGATGATATTGCCAGCCTTTTCAAAATCATCAGGTAAATATTCGATCATTGCATGCATGATTTGCTCGGAACGCTGTTTTAATTCAAGTGCATCCAAGTTTTTCGATGCTGTGTTGGAGAAACCTTCCACATCAAATGCAGAGTATCGGCGCTGAAACTGTTCAGCCATCGCAATAATAAGCTCTGTGTTAAATGCATTCTTAAAAGGTTCTGCCACTAAGCTATTGCTCTGAAGCTAATTTATAATTTACTTTAATCGGAGATTGTAAAATGAATAAGTCACTATTTTCCAATGCTTCAATATGAATGATGCTCGCATCTGATATTCGAACAAATGAATCCGTTGTTATTTCATTGCCTTCGATGGTAATCGTACCATTCAATAAATACAGGGAGTAAAAACTATCTGTTTGAACATCATAAGAGTGTTTGCCTTTCTGAATTTTATATCTATTTGCGGATATACCGGGTGCATCTGTTTGAATGGGTGCTTTTTCCCCTACATATGCTTTAACTTCAAATGTGCTTTCTTTTTTCCATGCAAAAGAATCCGACTGGAAATCTTTATAATATGGTTCTTTCTTTGATGCTTTTGTAAAATCTGAATCGAACCATATTTGAAATGCACGGGAACCTTTTTTATATCTTTCAGAGTGAGATAGGCCTCTGCCTGCTTGTATATGTTGAACGCCTCCTGCGGATAAGGGGGTCCACACATTCGTTGC
>CAYPXU010000106.1:0-6429 GCA_964414875.1 uncultured Zetaproteobacteria bacterium
CACCCACGTTATGCCATCGTAAAGTGGGTGCACGCAACTTTACAAGGCTACCAACGCCTAGGTGTTGAGTTTATACAAGGAACCGTTAAACCAGCTACTCTACACTTTATCAATGTTCAAAGTGCTATTATGAATAAACGCGACTGGCCAGCCTTATTGATTAAATCTTCACAAGGTTGGCAAGTTTGGATGCAAACCAAAGAACATCATCATACCCCATTAACGGTGTCTATTGAAACGGCTAGCTCAGCAGACAATGATATTTGTCGCATTTATCCCATTCAGGAATATGGCTATAATTATGCTGTTTTTCGTATTGCAGAAGTCCTAACCATGGAAGAGATCAAAGCCATGGCATTAATGCATGGCAAACAAGAAAAAAAATCCATTCAAGATTTAGATTTTTAAAGCATCTTTCATGGTGAAAACAGAATTCATCATGTAAGCTATTCGCCACTGTCTTGGAGGGCACCCTATGAGCATCAACAACCAACCTACAACACCATTTGAAGGGCAAAAACCTGGCACATCGGGTTTGCGGAAAAAGGTTAAAGTATTTCAACAACCCGGATATTTAGAAAACTTTGTGCAATCTGTATTTGATAGTATTGGTGATTTTCAAGGGCAAACACTTGTCGTGGGTGGCGATGGTCGTTATTTCAATGCTGAAGCCATTCAAATTATTATCAATATGGCTTCAGCCAATGGTTTTGCTCGTGTGCTCGTTGGACAAGATGGTATTCTCTCTACGCCAGCAGCTTCATGTGTGATTCGCAAGCATCATGCTTTTGGTGGGCTTATTCTTTCCGCCAGCCATAACCCTGCTGGTCCTGATGAAGATTTTGGCATCAAATATAATATTGCTAACGGCGGTCCTGCTCCCGAAAAAATTACTGATGCTATTTATAGAAAAACTCAAAATATCAGCAGCTATAAAACATTAACACCATCTGCACAGGTAGATTTAAGTAAAATCGCCACCTCACGAATCGGCGAGATGAGCGTCGAAATCATTGATTCGGTATCTGATTATGCAGAACTTATGCAATCACTGTTTGATTTTGGTGCCATCCGCACTCTTTTAGCTTCCGATTTCCGCATGTGTTTTGATGCCATGCATGCAGTTACAGGCTCTTATGCCAAAGTTATCCTGCAAGATATGTTGGGAGCATCAGCCGATAGCCTTATTAATTGCACACCGTTAGAAGATTTTGGAGGTGGTCACCCTGATCCAAATCTAACTTATGCCAAAGAACTGGTAGATATCGTATATGGTGACAATGCACCTGATTTCGGTGCCGCATCTGATGGTGATGGCGATCGCAATATGATTCTTGGCAAACACTTTTTTGTTACTCCCAGTGATTCATTGGCGATTATGGCTGCCAATGCCAAAACTGTACCTGCCTATCAAGCTGGCATTGCAGGCATTGCTCGCTCTATGCCGACCAGTGGTGCGGCAGATCGTGTTGCCAAAGCCTTGGGCTTGGACTGCTATGAAACACCCACAGGCTGGAAATTTTTTGGCAACCTTATGGATGCTGATAAAGTTACCCTATGTGGCGAAGAATCCTTTGGTACTGGCTCCAATCATGTGCGTGAAAAAGATGGGCTTTGGGCAGTATTATTTTGGTTAAATATTCTCGCGGTACGCGGCAAATCTGTTGAGCATATCGTTACAGAACATTGGAAAGAATTTGGTCGAAACTATTATTCTCGTCATGATTATGAAGCTGTGCCTACTGATGCCGCCAATCAGGTTATGCAGCATGTTCGTGATCAGTTTGAAAGCTTGCAAGGTAGCATATTGGCAGGTCGTAAAATTCAAATCTGTGATGATTTTTCTTATACAGACCCGATTGACCAAAGTGTGAGCAGCAATCAAGGTATTCGGATTTTGTTTGAAGATGGTTCACGTATTATTTTCCGTTTATCGGGTACAGGCACGGAGGGTGCAACCATTCGCCTTTATTTGGAATCCTTTGAATCAGATACAAACAAACAAAACATGGATGCTCAAGATGCTTTGGCTGATCTCATTGAAGCATCTGAAAGCATTTCAAAGCTACAACACTTTACAAACCGCGATAAACCCACGGTTATCACCTAATCCATGGAAGAAAAAGTACCAGCAGCCATTCGAAACTGCCCCGATAAGGGCTATTTAGAAATTGATTGGAATGATGGGCGTACCGTCACCTATCTCTACGAAGATTTACGTGTGTTATGCCCTTGTGCTGGTTGTCGGGGGCACACACCCGAACAAGCTAAAATCATTACTGGCAAAGAAGATGTTAAAATAACCCATATCGAATTGGCTGGAAACTACGCCATTCGACTTCAGTTTGATGATGGGCATGGCACAGGATTATACACATTTACGCAGATATATGACGGTGAGTTTAATCGTTGAGCATCCACGATAGGGCATCTATCATATCATGATTCAATTATGAAAACGGTGTCATTCCCGAATGCTTTTATCGGGAATGACTAGCAAATTACGCTTCAATGATTATAAATGACAAATATGGTCGCGGTCAGGACCTGTTGATAACATTTTTATTGGGCATTCACATACTTCTTCAATACGTTTGAGCAATGTTTTGGCAGCATCAGGAAGTTTGCTAACATCTTGCAAACCAAAAGTGTTTTCAGACCAACCTGCCAAAGATTCATAAATCGGTGTGCATTCTTCCAAAGCTTTGGCACAGGCAGGAATAGATTGCAGGCGTTCACCATTGCGCTCATAACCCACGCAAAGCTTCACTTCTTCTAAACCATCCAATACATCTAGCTTGGTAATCGCCAAACCTGTTACACCATTAATACGTACAGCATGTTGCACGACAACAGCATCAAACCAACCTGTACGACGCGGGCGACCTGTCGTTGCACCAAACTCCTGACCTTTTTCTGCCATGTGTTTACCAGCATTTTCAGCATCACACATGCCATCGGCATTGTATAATTCTGTTGGGAAAGGTCCTGCGCCAACACGTGTGGTGTAGGCTTTGCAGATACCCAGCACTTCATCCACTTCTTTCGGGCCAACACCCAAGCCCGCTAATGCAGCACCTGAAACAGTGTTGGATGAGGTTACAAAAGGATATGTGCCATGATCAACATCTAGCATGGAGCCTTGTGCACCTTCATAAAGAATGTTTTTACCAGCTTTGATATTCTGATGAAGAATCAAAGGAACATCAGCAGCCAGTGGTAACAGGCGTTCACGTGCTAAATCAATGGCTTCCATGACATCGTCTTTGCATACGGCTTCCGCACCCAAAAATTCAACCAGCATAAAATTTACATAACGAAGGTTCTCATCAATACGTGCATCCAAATCATCGGCATTCAAATCCACCAAGCGAATACCACGGCGGGCTGTTTTATCTTCATAACAAGGGCCGATACCACGGCCTGTTGTACCAATCTTGCTTTTACCTTTGGCTGCTTCACGGGCTGCATCCAAAGCACGATGATATGGCAAAATTAACTGACAGCGATCAGAAATACGTAAACGATCATTCACAGGGATATTTGCTTCAAGCAGCATATCCAATTCTTCTACCAAGCGGAAAGGATCAACCACCGTACCATTACCAATCAGACTTAGAATATTGCTGTGTAAAATGCCAGATGGGATATGGTTTAATACAGTTTTTTGATCACCAATCACCAACGTATGTCCAGCATTGGGGCCACCCTGAAAACGTGCCACCACATCCATTTTTGGCGCAAGTAAATCAACAATCTTACCCTTGCCTTCATCGCCCCATTGAATACCAATTGCTACTGTATTTGTCATTTTATCCCCACGCCTTTCAAAGGCAAAAAACTATTCAAACTTACGCTCATTAAATCCAAGACCATAGGTCAAATGAGAAACCCGTTGCGGGCATCTCACGTCCGTGCGCTTTCATCATTTCATCATAACGTCCACCATGCAATAGAGCTCTTGATGAACCATCTGCAAAACCACTAAACACCATGCCGCTATGATACAAAAAGCGTGGCACAACCGCGACCTCAATTTGAATGGTCACTTCGCCAGCCAAACGATTTTCAACGGCTTTAACCAATTGTAAAAGTTCTTGCGCAGCCATTGCAAAGGTATGATTGATTTTATTCGCAGCCTCAGCCAGCCAAATATCATCACCCTGCCCTGCTGCTAAAACCATCAAGGCTGTCTTATTTGATTCAGGTAAATCCTCATCAGCAAGCTGCTGTGCCATATCTTCAGGAGAGCGTCTGGATAATATTTTCACCCATGTTTCAAGTGCTGTGGCACTACCTTCAATCAAGGCTCCAATAAGTCCCATATGCCCAACCTGCAATACAGGCGAAGAAAATCCTGCTGCCTGCATAGAAAGACCAGCAAGGTGCATGACTTCTACATCCCCCGCTTCACCTGACACACCCAAATATTCTACACCTGTCTGCCATTGCTGACGAGAGCCTGAGCGTGCATCTGGGCGCGCCAACATCACTTGTCCTGAATAATACAATTTTAATTCATCGCTGGACTGCATGCGTGTTGCGGCAATACGCGCTACCTGTGGTGTTATATCAGGGCGAATCGCGAGCTGCCCTGCATCGGCAGGGTCTGAGAAGACCAATGTTTGATCAGATAAAAAACGACCGGCACCAGATACCAATGATTGAGGACGTTCTACCAAGGGTGGAATAACTTCAGAAAACCCTGCTTTATTGTAAATTTCAAACAAACGAAATTGCAAAGCGCGCAAATTACTTGCTTGCTCGCCAAAAGCATCATCAAGACCAAGTATTGGTTTTAATAGACTCACACATCCTCCAGATCAACATAACGTACGGTTACCACATTTTCTAATGCTTCAAGTTTTTTGATAACATCCTCACTGGGTGCTGAGTCAATACCTACCAAAGCAAGCGCTTCAGCTTTACCTTCACGACGACCCAAGCGAAAATCACCAATATTAATATTCGCTTCTGCTAAAATCGCCCCCAAAGCCGCAACTACGCCTAGTTTATCATGATTTTCAATAAATAATAAACGCCCTGCTGGTGCCATTTCAATTTCACAATCATCAATGCTTACCAAACGTGCACGTGTGCCATCAAATACTGTGCCTGATACACAGCGTTGACCATCATCACCGGTCACTTCCAAGCGAATTAAGCTAGCAAAATGATCGGATGTATCACATGCTACTTCTTCAATTTCAATACCACGTTCTTTTGCTAGCATCATCGCGTTCACAACGTTTACTTCATCCATGCTACGTGACAATAAACCCTGCAATACTGCATTGAGCAATGGCTGGCGGTTTAACTTACTCACAGCACCTTCAAAGCGCACCACAAGTTTGCTGTAACCAGGACGCATCAGCTGACCCATAAATTGCCCGATATTTTCAGAAAGTGACATATAAGGAAGCAATGCTGCTGCTTCTTCTTCCGATAAAGAAGGAACATTCACAGCATTACTTACACTACCTGCCAATAAATAGTCCGACATTTGTTCGGCAATTTGTACCGCAACATTTTCTTGAGCTTCATCACTGCAAGCACCGATATGTGGTGTAAAGGTGACATTATCCAATTGGAATAATGGGTTATCACGGGCAGGTTCATCTTCATATACATCTAGAGCTGCAGCGCGTAAGTGACCAGATTTACAGACTTTATATAAAGCCTTCTCATCAACAATGCCGCCACGAGCACAGTTCACAATAATCGAGCCTTTTTTCATACTGCCCAGAATATCAGCATTGATTAAATTGCGTGTGGCATCCAGCAAAGGCACATGAATGGTTAAAATATTCACCATGCTTGCCAATTCAGCCACTGTATCTACTTTGGTAACACCCATAGCAGAAGCTCGTTCATCAGAAATAAATGGATCATAAACATATACCGACATATGTAGACCTTTTAATCGATCACATACAATGGCACCAATATTTCCAGCACCAATCACACCGGCTTTTTTACCCGTAAGTTCCATACCCATAAACTTGGATTTTTCCCACTTTCCAGCCCGTGTTGAAGCAGTTGCTTGTGGAATTTGGCGTGCCGCAGCCACAATATGTGCTACAGCCAATTCTGCTGTCGTAATCGTGTTGCCAAACGGTGTATTCATTACCACGATACCACGTCGTGAGCAGTTTGGAATATCAATATTATCCACACCAATACCAGCACGACCAATCACTTTAACATGGCTTGCGGCGGCTAAGAGATCACTTTTAAGGGTGGTAGAAGAACGCACAGCAATACCATCATACTGGTCGGCAATCTTACACTGCTCTTCAACAGATAAACCTGGTTTATAATCCACTTCAATGCCACGCGAACGAAACACTTCAACGGCTCGCTGACTCATTTTGTCGGCAATCCAAACTTTAGGGCAAGATTGTTTCATGAGTGGTACTCCGTTAGCCA
>CAYPXU010000107.1:0-6337 GCA_964414875.1 uncultured Zetaproteobacteria bacterium
TGAGGCTTTCTTAACGCAAGCATTGGGAAAATCAGGGGTGAGCTGAATAGTTACCAAAATAACAACTTACATTCATGCTGAGTAATGATTTCTATTTTAATGCGATTGCCCTGTCATTTTATCTCGATTAACTTGAATAATGACCCCAGCAGGTAATAGTTCGATAGTTTCCATTTGACGGCCGAGACTGACTGAAATCCGTGCTAAATCTTTATTTTCTGGCTGGTTCGGATCAAACATAAAGTGTGTAATACCAGCTGTTTTCTCATTAAAGACACTCGCATCTTTGAGGATGCGTTGTGGAGGTAATGGTAATACATCGCGCTTGGTGGCGAGCATGGTGCGTGCAGGCCATTGGCTAGCAATGATGAATTCAGAGTTGGGTGTATTGGCAATAGCAGCGGCAGATGCAATTAAATAATCAGTATCTGATTTAAGCTTTAACTGACTAATTATACGATAATGTTTGTCGGCAGAGGTGAATACGCTGGTACAAACAACAATCAGAACAAGTATCAAACCGCGTTGTCCCATAAGGCTCTGAATGCCTGTTCTGCGGTGTAGTGCTGTAAGCATGGGTAAGCCCAGAAACAGCACACATGTGAGAGCCATCAGAGCCCATGATGTATCAGGGCGAAGTAAACCGATGAAGCATGCGATGACTAGGGTTAGGCTGAATAGCTCAAAGTAGCGACGGTAAATATATGTGGCAATGGTGAAACCCAATAAACTGGCAATGATTAAGCCATAGCCAATCGGTGGCGAGGTTTGTAAAATAGGTGAGCCAGTAAGCACTGCACCAAGACTTGCCAAGTGCCCACCTTGGCTTTCAAGTCCTGCCCAGCCCCAACGCATAATCAGTAGTAGTATTGTACTAACAGCAACACCAAGTATGAGATTGCGCCGCTTCTTTGTTTCACCTTGGGAATCTTTTTTGGGTAGCCAAAGCAGGATGAGTGCAATAGGCAGAGCTAGTCCCATAGGATGTAGGCTAACGGCAAATGCCGACATGACGATAAGCATAAATACTGAGCCAGTTAAAGTATGTTTATTTTCCCTGTACATTTTTTCTAACCAAAAGGCGCAGATAAAGCAGAAAAGTAAAAATACGCCAGAGGAAATAGAATCCACCTGCATAATGGTGATGGGAGCAATAAGTAATAAAGCAGTGGCAATGGTGGATGTTTCAGCATTATCGTTGTTCTCACCCCAGCGATATAACATCAGGGCAGTGGCAAATACCATGAACATGGTAAATACTTTGGCAGCTGCAAGGCTTCCTGCCCAATGTATATCTAAAAACATAAACATAAGGGCGCGCAAATCAGGCATGCCGAATAATGGTGTAGCATTGGCAATTTGATCAATGATAGACCAATTAATCAGTAGTGCACGGGCGGCACCTTCTTCAATACCATAAGAATCATAACGAAAGAGCGCCATATATAAAAATGCCAAGCCACACATGGCGAGTAGACCAATATGACGAGGTTGAATGGAATTAATAATTTTGGACAACATGAAAACTCTCTCTGTTATTATATATTACAGCGATGTGCGAATAGGTGATTGCACTATGATAGCGAAATCGAGCGAAGCTTAAACTAAGTGATGCATGAAGGGTACGAAGAAAAGCACGGAATCAAGGTATGACGTGCGAATTTGCCCTTTATGAGCAATGATGCTTAGGTCTTATTTGTTGGCACTTGCGAGTTGAATACTGTCAACGGGAATGTGCTGAATGCCAGCACTATCATTACTTTCTGGCAACAAATCAGCCAAAGTGTGCTCCTTCAGTACATCCATAAAACCTTTTTTGGCTCTAAATAGGATATGTTTAAGACCGCAGCTCTTGGTGATGGGGCAGGTATTGGTTTTGTCATCAAAACATTCCAATAAGTTCATATGTGGCTCAATTTTTCGAACGACACTAGCTAGGTTGATATTTTTTGGCTCTTGAGCCAGTAACATGCCGCCATTTTTCCCTCGGATGGTATGGATGAGTTTTAATTTGCCTAGATTATGCACTACTTTTACCAGATGGTTTCTGGAGATGCCGAAATATTCTGACATCTGAGTAATTGTGATACGTTCATGAGGGCGTTCGCCCAAATATAATAAAACACGTAGTGAATAGTCGGTGTAGAGGGTTAGTTGCATGGCAGGATAATAGCCCAGTTGAGAGCGGTTATCAATTAGAAAGGTATATTTAGTTGACATCTTTCCCGAAGGCTATTTATATTGCGCATATCAAATACATCTTATTAAAGGTTGTTTGGTTAAATAATCAATGGTTCTAGGAGTACTTATGAGTTTATACGAAGAGTTGGGTGGAGAAGCGGCAGTAAATGCAGCAGTGGATATTTTTTACCGTCGTGTTTTAAGTGATGCATATGTTATTCGCTTTTTTGAAGGTGTAGATATGGAAAAACAAGCTGCGAAACAGAAAGCATTTTTAACCATGGTATTCGGTGGCCCAAACAGTTATACAGGCTTGGATATGCGTGAAGGACATAAACACTTGGTAAAACAAGGTCTTAATGATACGCATTTTGAGCACATCTTGGCACATCTTCGTTCAACATTGGCTGAATTGGGTGTCGGTGCAGAAAAAATTCAAGAAGTCATCAATATCGCAGATAGTGTGCGCGCTGATGTGTTAGACCGCTAAGGAATAGAGTTATGGAACAGCAACTAACAGCTTTTATTTATCCGCTTATTATGTTTTTTGTATTGGGTGTTGTCGTGCCTGTGCTGTTATCAAATGCAGCAGATAAAGCACACTCGTTGGATGATGAACCTGCACAACCAGCAAAAGAGTCTTTGTATGATCAGTTGGGTGGTGCAGCTGCGATTGATGCGGCGGTGGATATTTTTTACCGTCGTGTATTGTCAGATGCTTATATCAAAGTGTTTTTTGAAGGCACCGATATGGTCAAACAGGCGATAAAGCAAAAAGCATTCCTAACCATGGTATTTGGTGGCCCAAATAACTATACAGGTATGGATATGCGTGAAGGACACAAACACTTGGTTGATAAAATGGGCTTGAATGACTCTCATTTTGAACATGTTCTAGCACACCTTCGTTCAACATTAGCTGAGTTGGGTGTTGGTGAAGAAAAAGTGGCGGAAATTATTGCGATTGCAGACAGCGTTCGTGATGATGTGTTAAACCGCTAATAGTTTCGGCTCGGTCTGCAGTTTTCTTTCCCTTCCCCTCCCCCCCCTAGGGATAATACTGGAGGCTGAGTCGTTCTTTTTAAGTTCTAAAATTATTATATGATCTATTAAATTAGTTTAAGCAGGAGTTTTGTGTGCCAGTTATTACCTTTGAAGGAAAAGAATATCACTGTGAAGAGGGTGAAACGGTGCTTGAAAGTTTGACTAGGCATGGGGTGTTGATTCCCTCATCTTGCCAAAGTGGTGTGTGCCAAACATGTATTACCAAAGCGGTAAAAGGCACACCGCCAGTTGAATCACAGCAGGGTTTGAAAGATACGCTTGCTGATCAAAATTATTTTTTGGCATGCATTTGTAAACCAGAAGAAGATATGGAGCTATCTGTTGCGGATGTGGCAGAACAGAAAATATCGGCAACGATTGTTGAAAAGACCATGTTAAATGAGTCAGTTGTTCGCATTCGATTGCAAGCTGAACAGCCTGTTGATTATATTGCAGGGCAATTTATCAATATTATGCATCCTGAAACAGATGTGACTCGCAGTTATTCATTGGCAAGCTTGCCACGCGAGGATTTTTTGGAATTGCATGTGAAAAGAGTTCCAGAAGGGCGTGTGAGTGGTTACTTTCATGATGATGCCAAGCTTGGTGATCAACTTTCTTTGATGGGTCCAGCTGGTGATTGTTTTTATACCGATAGAGATTTGGATCAGCCATTGTTGTTGGTGGGTGTGGGTACGGGACTTGCACCTTTGTATGGTATCTTGCGAGATGCCTTAGCACGTGGGCATCGAGGTGAAATACACTTGTTTCACGCGAGCTTAGCAACGCCAGGTCTGTATTATATGGATGAACTATATGCTTTGGCAGCTGAGAATGAGCAAGTGCATTATATTCCGTGTGTGTTGCATGGTGATGCGCCGCGTGATGGTGAGCAGGGCGACCTTCAACAAGTGCTTAAGAAATCTAAGCCTGACTTAAAGGGTTGGCGTGTTTATGTATGCGGTGATCCTGCGATTGTGAATGGTTTAAAACAAACATGTTTTATGTCAGGCGCAACAATGACAGATATTTATTCGGACCCATTTGTGTTTGATGTGACACCTTAAAATAACCCTAAAGCTTGCAAGGTGAGAATATCAGGGCTAATCTCCGCCCAAGATTCACTTTCTATGGGAGGTTTGTGGTTATGGAACAACAATTAACGGCTTTTATTTATCCGCTTATTATGTTTTTTGTATTGGGCGTAGTAGCTCCGCTTCTATTGTCAAATGTAGCAGATAAAGCAAATCACGGTTAAATTGCACGTGTTTAGTTTTAAAAGCCCAGTCATTTGACTGGGCTTTTTTCGTTGTAGCGAAAGTTTTAATGTTTAATGTAGGAGAGAGTTAGATGACGCATAGCTTTAGTAAAGGGAAACCAACGCTTTTAATTATTATGGATGGCTGGGGCATGGGCACAGGCGGTAGCGAAGATGCTGTGGCTTTAGCAAATACGCCCGTCTTTGATCGTTTGTGGAAAAACTATGCGCATACTACGTTGATGACGCACGGTAAATATGTGGGTTTGCCTTCCAATAAAGATATGGGAGGCTCGGAAGTAGGACATTTAACCATGGGAGCGGGTCAGATCTTAGATCAAGGTCCAACACGTATTAACAATGCCCTTGTTGATGGTTCTTTTTATACATCAGATGTATTGGCACAAGTCATTGCTCAAGGGCAGGCTGGTGGCGTATTGCATTTGTTGGGTTTGTTGTCTGATGGCAATATTCATTCGCATATTGATCATTTTATTGCGCTTGCTCGTCATGCTGCTGAACAAGGTGTAAAAGTATTACGTGTACACGCTTTGCTTGATGGTCGTGATGTGGGCATTCAAACAGCGCAAGATTATATCAGCCAATTGGAAGAGGTGTTTGCAGATTTAAACGCCCAAGGTTTTGATTATGCTTTTGCTTCGGCTGGCGGGCGTGAAAAAATCATCATGGATCGGGATCAAGATTGGAGCAAGGTCAAACCAGGTTGGGATGCCATGGTGCATGGCGTATGTGACAAACGTTTTACGAATATGCAAGAAGCTGTGCAATCATTTCGTGCTGAAAATTCAGATATAGTTGATCAGGATTTACCTGGTTTTATTATTGTTGATGCAGAAGATAAGCCTATTGGTACTGTGCAAGATGGTGATGCGGTAGTGATGGTGAATTTCCGTGGTGATCGTGCAATTGAAATAACAGAAGCTTTTGAAGTCGATGATTTTGATGGCTTTGATCGTGGTGGAATGGATAACAAAGCCCCTGATATATTGTTTGCAGGTATGATGGTATATGACGAAGATCGGAATTTACCCGCCTTGCAACTGATGGGACCAACAAAAGTCGATGCTCCCTTTGGTAAACGTATTTTAGAGATGGGCATCAAACAATTTCGTTTGACTGAAACACAAAAATTTCCACATGTTACTTTTTTCTTTAATGGTGGTTATCGCAAACCATTGGATGCTACGATGGAAGATTATATTCTGATTCCGTCGGATCGTGGTATTTCTTTTGCCGATGCCCCAGAGATGAAAGCCCCCGATATTGCTAAAAAGGCAGTTGAGTTGATTGAGTCGGGTGATTATGGCTTCGGTCTGATGAATTTTGCCAACGCGGATATGGTTGGACACTGTGGTGCCATTGCACCTGCAATAGCCGCGATTGAAGCTGTAGATGCTGCGGTGGGTCGTATTGTAGAAGCATTAGAGAAAGTGGGTGGATGTGCATTGATTACTGCCGATCATGGTAATGCTGAAGAAATGCAAATATTCAAAGGTGATGATAGCGAGCCTTGTACCAAACATTCCATTAATCCCGTACCATGTATTTTGTTTGACCCTACATTTGATGGCTCATATCAGCTTCGGCAACCACAAGAAGGTCATGGTTTATCAGAGGCTCCTGGTTTGTCACATTTGGCAGCAACATTGTTTGAAGTGATGGGCTATGAGCCTCCTAAAGATTTAAATACATCTTTAATTGAGTGAGCTAGAAGTTGTTTATAATTCTTTTTGGCAGCGTATTTTCTTATGTTGATGGTATCAAATGTGTATGCTGCTGCAGGTAAGGTAACTTTTGAGCGTGTTTGTTTGTATTGCCATACCAGTAATGAAG
>CAYPXU010000108.1:0-6277 GCA_964414875.1 uncultured Zetaproteobacteria bacterium
CATAACGTTCCGGCTTACCCGGTTCCATGGGTAACTTTTGACGCGTTTCACGCAGTTGCCGGATGAACCAAAAAAAGGGTGCAAAAGGATTTTCTCTTTGGTGAAGCTATGGAGGTATATAAGGTGTTAGGTAAGATGTTTGCTTTGATAGGGGCAAAGGGTCTGAATCTAAAGTGTGATCCCAATGAAGCATTGATTTGGCACTCCATGTATGATGCGGTTGTTCCTGCTTGTCATATGAATAAAGAGCACTGGAATACCATTTTTTCAGATGGGAGTCTGCCCAATGATTTGATTGAAAAAAAAGGTTGATGATTCGTATGTCTTGGTGGTTAAGAAAATGAAAAAATCAGATAGAGAGAGGCTTTATGAATATTGATATCAATGCAATCATGCAGGGCATTAGCATTTGGGCATTGCCCGTCTTATTTGCAGTCGTACTCCATGAGGTAGCACATGGTTGGGTTGCCGATAAATTGGGTGATGATACGGCACGCTGGATGGGTCGCTTAACCCTGAATCCATTAAAACACATTGATCCTGTTGGAACACTTTTAATTCCAATTGCTTTATTGGTCATGCAATCACCGTTTTTGTTTGGTTATGCCAAGCCTGTACCCATTAACTGGCGCAAACTGCGCAATCCGAAACGGGATATGGTGCTGGTTGCACTGGCAGGTCCACTTACCAATCTAGCTTTGGCATTGTTATCCACTGCGGTTTTGATGCTCGCGGTGATAATGCCTGAATCCATGTTGTGGTTTACCAAACCCTTGGCATTGATGTGTCAGGCTTCGATTATTATCAACTTGGTGTTGTTTATTTTTAACTTATTACCATTTCCTCCTTTGGATGGTGGGCGCGTGGCGGTGGGGCTTTTACCTGGCCCGATGGCTTATCAGTTATCCAAATTAGAGCGTTATGGTTTTATCATTATTGTGGTTTTATTGGTCTTAGGCTGGCTACAAGCTATTATTGGCCCCATTGTGATGGGTGGAAGCCAGCTTCTTATTAATTTGGCTTTTTCCGCAGCTTAAAAAAACATGGATTCATTTTACCGCCATGCCCGAGTTCTGTTATCGGGCATCTACTTACGATTCAAGTCAGAAAGACGATGGATTCCCGTCTTCACGGGAATGACGGGCGGTAATTCAATTCATGATCCACTATATATATCTCCTTTTGATTGGCTTTAAAGGGTGGTGCATTTTTGACGAGTGTTTATTATTCGCATAGTGTTGATTTGTATAAGTAGCACATGCTTGTGGTTAGGAAGAGGGGTTAAAATATGAAAAGAACGTACGTAAAAGGTATGTTGGCAGGGTTTGCATTATTGATGATGTCTGCCCCAATGTTATCGCCAACTTCTATGCAACTGGCATATCCTCAGGCGATGGCTGCAGAAAAAAACTCCATGGCTAAGATTCAATTGATTTTGAAAAAACTACGTGGTTCGATGACCAGCATGAAAGATTTTGATGAGCTAGAAGAAGCAGGAATGTCTAAAAAAGATGTAGATCGTATGCGTAGGGCGATGGCTCATAAAATTAGACAGTTAACGGATGAGGCGATTTCGTCTATTCAGTCTTTATAGTTATCAATAGATTGTACTACAGCTTGTTGGCTTGATAGGCATCCAATAATGCCGCCTGTAATGTTGGGTGCTCTTCAAGGGATTCAATATCCAAGTGCTTTTTAGCAATGGCTTGTAAGGTGGTTGTGATTTCTTTTTGCTTTCTGGCGGCAAGAAACCCGTCAATATCAAATGCTTTATCATGTAAATATTGCGCTGCCAAACCTGTCGCATGAGAAAATTCAACTGGCTCCATCACCATTACATCATACTCATGGCGATAACGATCCAAACCATTTTGGGTTGCTAATATATCATACAATGCTTCCATATCGCACTGATGATCGCGCAACCAAGATGCAATATTTATATCACAAGAAAATACAAACTTATCGCCTTTAAAGTAAAATTCAATGCTGGCAGTGATATGGCTTTTCATAATGATGTTATTCCTTTTATTTCAACTAAGTGACGCAAACGCTATCATGTTGGCATGATGAATTCCTTCTCTTTTGCATCCACACCGCATATTTATTTTGGCGTGAATCAACGCGCAATACTGCCCGAACTGCTGCATGCTTATGGGCATAAAGTATTGTTATTTACAGGCGAAAAGTCTTTTGAACAATCACCTTTATGCCAGGAATTATGGCAAGATTTGAATGCTGAATTTAACGTGCAGCGTATAGCTATTGCGGGAGAGCCCTCGCCGCAGGTAGTGGATGATGCGGTATCTAAACATCATGCTTGGTCACCCGATTGTGTCGTGGCTTTGGGTGGTGGCAGTTGTGTGGATGCTGCCAAGGCTGCTGCAGGGCTTTTGCCCAGTGGTGATTCGGTGATGGCATATTTAGAAGGGGTAGGTGAAGGTAAGGTATTCACAGGTTTAACGACACCCTTTATTGCTTTGCCAACCACGGCTGGAACAGGTGGCGAAACCAGTAAAAATGCCGTGCTATCAGTGATTGGGAATGAAGGTTTTAAGAAGTCTTTTCGCCATGAATCGTTGGTGCCAAAATCGATTATTCTTGATCCAGAGCTTACATCTTCATGCTCTCCAGAAGTGACTGCTGCATGTGGCATGGATGCATTTACACAGCTTTTGGAATCATTTGTATCCATCAAGGCCAACCCTATGAGCGATGCTTTGGCATGGTCTGGATTGATGCAAATTCGTAATGCATTGCTGCCTGCGGTTGAAGATGGTAATAACCTCGAAGCGCGTGCTGGCATGCTTTATGCTTCATCTATTTCAGGCTTAACACTTGCCAATGCAGGGCTTGGCTCTGTACATGGTCTGGCATCACCTTTTGGTGCTTTTTTCCCTATTGCGCATGGGGTTGTTTGTGGCGCATTGCTTTATGATGCCACGCGTATCAATATTGAAGCGATGATGAGTCGTGAGCCTGGAAATATTGCCTTGAGAAAATACGCCGATGTTGGACGCATGATGCATCCAGATGATATGCTGAATGATGATGAAGCACGTAGTAAACTGCTTATTTTACTTAAAAATCACTCAAAAGTGTTGAAAATGAAGAAATTATCAAGTTTCGGAGTCAAAAAGGGTGATATTTCACGTCTTATTAGTAATATTAGTGGTGGAAGCATGTCCACCAATCCTATTGTGTTAAACAAAGCAGAACTAACACAATTGATTGAGGCTGTATTATGAGGAAAGTATTTTAATGGCGGTTTATGCGGTAGGCGATATTCAGGGTTGTTTTAAGGCATTGCGACGTTTGTTGGACAAGGTTGAATTCAATCCTGAAAAAGATGTATTGTGGTGCGCTGGAGACTTGGTGAATCGTGGCCCAGACTCATTGAAAACATTGCGTTTTTTAAAGGATTTGGGTGATAGTTGTGTGTGTGTCTTGGGTAACCATGACTTGCATTTGCTGGAGCGCTCATGTGGTGGTCGTCATTATAAACGCGACACCTTTGATGATATATTGGCTGCCAAAGATGTCGATGAGCTATTGGACTGGTTAAGGCATAGACCACTTCTTCATACAGATAAGCAGCTGGGTTGGTGTATGTTGCATGCGGGTTTGCATCCTCAATGGACTATGAAACAAGCAAAAAAACGTGCGCGAGCTGTTGAAGCGGTGTTGCGTGGTGATGACTGGCAGGCATTTTGTATGCATTTGCATCATGCAGAATTTCCTGAAAAGGAACCAAAAGGTTCGGATTTGCATGACTTGATTTTTACAACAGCAGTGCTGACACGGACACGTTATTGTACTTCTGATGGTATGTTTAACTGGCAAGTGCGTACAGGCGAAGCAGAAAAACCATGTGATAAACCTTGGTTTGTCCATGCAGATGCGGCATGGCGTAAAAAATACCGTGTTGTTTATGGGCACTGGGCTGCCAAAGGTCTGGTTTTGGATCAGCCGCATGTATTGGGCTTGGATTCTGGTTGTGTGTGGGGTGGTGGTTTGAGTTTGGCACGCTTGGATGTTGATGAGCCTGTGGTCATGACAGTGATGGATTAGTAACTACTCACTCACCGCTGACTTGTTCATTGCCTGCGTTAGAAGATCTCATTTACAGCAGTAAATTCCGCATTCCTTCCTCGCCTAAAGCGCCTACTGTGTTGCTATCCTTAAAAAAATCAATGGCTATCTGGATAGCTACACATTCATTATTCATTATTCATTTATGATTATGCTGAATAGTTATCTATAATAACATTGTGTGAGATATGTTTGTTTGGGAGGTATGAATGAAGTTAGGTGTTCCCAGAGAAATAAAAAACGGTGAAAACCGTGTTGCTTTAACGCCAAAAGGTGTTGCACTGCTGGTTCAGCAAGGTCATAAACTGCTTGTAGAAAAATCAGCGGGTATTGCCAGTGGATTTTCTGATACTTTATACCGCCATGCAGGGGCAGCATTGGTGAATCGGGATGATGCTTGGTCGGTGAACTGGGTTATCAAGGTTAAAGAACCTTTACCTGAAGAATATCATTTTTTCCACCCAAACTTGGGCATCTTTACCTTTTTGCACTTGGCAGCTGTGCCTGAGTTAGCAGCTGTTTTATTGAAAGAAAAGGTGCGTGCTATGGCGTATGAAACCATTGAATTGGATGATGGAAGCCTGCCTTTGCTTGCGCCAATGAGCCAAATTGCCGGACGTGTAGCAATGTTGATGGCAGCTGAATACTTGCGTAGTAATACAATTGAATTAGCTGATAAAACCAGTCAAAAAGGCATGTTGTTGGGTGGTCTGGCTGGTGTGGATGCAGGGCATGTCAGCATTTTGGGAGCTGGAAATGTTGGCATGCAGGCTGCCGATATTGCTCTGGCACTGGGCGCGTCGGTGTATTTGTTTGATCATCAGCAAAGCCGCCTAGATGCATGTGAAAAACGCTGGCAAGGCAAGGCTTCAACAGCTTTGCTTGATGAAAAGTCATTGCTGGATGATTTGCCACACAGTGATGTATTGATTGGTGCAGCTTTGATTGCAGGGGAACATGCACCACAGTTATTAACAGCTGATCATATTGCATTGATGGAGAAAGGCAGCGTGTTTATGGATGTTGCCATTGATCAAGGTGGTATATCTGAAACCAGCCAAGTAAGCAGTTATGATAAGCCAACGTACCTATGCCATGGCGTGTGGCATTGCTGTTTGCCTAATTTTCCAGCCAGTGTTCCGCGTACGAGTAGTTTGGCATTGGAACATGCGACTCTGGAGTATATAAGCATATTGGCGAGCGGTAGTTTTAATGAAATAATGAAAGAAAACAAAGTATTACGCCGTGGAGTTAATACATTAGATGGAGAAATTATGCATGCAGGTGTTGCATCGGCACTGGGTCTAGCGTTGGGACGATTTTGCTAAAATAACGGCTTTGCATGTGATTTAGAAAGGCAGATTCACATGAGTGCTTTTATGCAGGGCAGCTTCGCGTTATGCTTCGCGATTAGACGGGTGAGAATCAGATTGTTCTGACTTACCCGTTTTCTGTGTTATGGGTAAGTTTAACTTACGCATGAAAAATACAGAAAATCCAGTTTCAGGAGTCGCCACCTCCATGCCACGTTGTACTGATATTCAATCTATTATGATTTTGGGAGCAGGTCCCATTGTGATTGGTCAAGCTTGTGAGTTTGATTATTCAGGGGTTCAAGCCTGTAAAGCTTTGAAAGAAGAAGGTTTTCGCGTTGTTCTTGTGAATTCAAACCCTGCAACCATTATGACCGACCCCGAATTTGCCGATGCGACTTATATCGAGCCCGTTACATGGGAAGTTGTTGCTAAAATTATTGAAAAAGAGCGCCCTGATGCGATTTTGCCGACCATGGGTGGGCAGACAGCATTGAACTGCGCGCTTTCGCTGAATAAACACGGTGTATTGGATAAGTTTGGTGTGAAATTGATTGGTGCACAACCAGAAGCCATTGATAAAGCTGAAGATAGGCTGTTATTTAAAGAATGCATGGATCGTATTGGTTTGGAAATGGCACGCGGTGGTTTTGCTCACAATATGCAAGAAGCCCGTGATTTGGCTGAAGATATTGGTTTTCCAATCATTATTCGACCATCTTTCACCCTGGGTGGGTCGGGCGGTGGTATCGCCTATAACCCTGAAGAATTTGAATACATTGCTAATTCAGGCTTAGAAGCTTCACCGACCGATGAGATTCTTGTGGAAGAATCCATTATTGGTTGGAAAGAGTATGAAATGGAAGTCATGC
>CAYPXU010000109.1:0-6204 GCA_964414875.1 uncultured Zetaproteobacteria bacterium
CAACCGCACCAAAATCCAACAGTTTGCGCACAGTACCTGTTAAACGCATGCCCGCCTCATAAGTATTAGCAACATGTTGCCAAGGATCTTGCTGTAGATTCTTCGTAGAAACAGAAATCTTACCTGTTTCTGCATTCAATTTTACAACTTCAGCGGTCACGCTCTGACCAATCGTTAACATTTCTGATGGATGGTTAATTCTACGCCACGCCATATCTGAAACGTGTAACAAAGCATCCACACCACCCAAATCAACAAAAGCACCGAAATCTGCCAAACGTTTCACTTCGCCCGTAACTTTATCACCAAGCGTTACTTCTTTAAAAAATGCAGTCTGCTTTTCTGCCGCTACCGCAGCCAAAGGTTGCTTGCGAGATACCACAATATTGGCGGGATAATGCGTTGCCTCTAAAATCGCCACATCATAACTATTACCCAATAATTGTTCCGCGCCCATGCCTGCATGTGTATCCACTTCAGAGCGCGGCATAAAGGCTTGCAAACCTCCCAAATCTACACGAAAACCACCTTTCACTTCGGAAGTAACCGTTACTTTCACAGTTTTGTTTTCCGCCACCGCAGCATCAACCATTGCCCACAATTCACGACGTTTACCTTCCAAAACAGACAAACGTACAGTGCCACCCGCAGATACAACAACTGCTTCAATTTCAGCACCAACAACAGGAACATCAGTTGCCAAAGAAGCAAACTCAGTCAGCGCAATACTGCCTTCATTCTTGGTACCAATATCCATGATGACATTCTCATCATTCACTGCCACAACAACACCACGAATGCTTTCGCCTTTTTTCAGGCTATGCTCTTCTTTCAAAGAGGCCTCAAACATTGCTTTAAAGTTTTCTTCCTCTGGGATCGAAGCTTGTTCTACAGTTTTCTCTACAGCTTGTTCTTCTACCATGACTCTTGTTTCCACCTATGAATAAAAAATCTACAAAACTCTTAAAACTCAAATCGCCTGAATCAAATCACGCCGCTCCAAAACTGCCAAAACACGATCAACAACTTCATCCACACGCATGATTGTGGAATCAATCTGAATCGCTCCTTTGGCTCGTTCAAGCGGTGCGCAATCACGTCCAGCATCGCGTTTATCACGCTCCATCAATTCATCTGCCACCTGCTCAATGGATAGTTCTTTATCCTTCACATGCAGCTGTGCCCAACGTCGCCGTGCCCGCTCACGCTGGCTAGCTGTTAAAAAAAACTTCGCCTGTGCATCGGGCAATACCACCGTACCAATATCGCGACCATCCATCACGCAACCAGACAAAGCAATATCACGCTGCACATCAAGCAACAACGCCCGTACTTTTGGGTAGTGCGCCACCTGCGATGCCAAGCCCCCGACATCCTCACCACGCAGCAAGGAAGTGCAATCATTGCTTTCAAAGAAGATACCTTCGGCACGCCACTCCATCTTCGGCAATACCACATCCAAGACCTCTAAAACAGCCGACCCATCCGTTAAATCCACATCTGCCGCAGCCGCTTGCCAGCCAGCAAAACGATACAACAACCCTGTATCCAATACTGGCAAACCCAGCTCTTCACCTACACATTTTGCAACCGTGCCTTTACCTGACCCCGAAGGACCATCCATAGCAACTTGCAAGCCTTCAATAGGCTGCCAATATAAGCCTGCCATTATGTCTCACTCCAGCGTACGTTCATACCCAACGATTGTGCCAAAGGCACAAAATCAGGAAATGATGTCGCAATCGCTGCCGAGTTCTCAATGAGAATATCCGACTTTGCACATTGCGCCGCTACGGCCATCGCCATGGCAATACGGTGATCTCCACGGGCATCAACTGTGCAACCACCTTGCAAATCACCACCCACAATGATTGCACCATCAGGTTTCTCTGCAAAGTTTGCACCAGCTTTTTGCAAAGCTTCCGCCATCACCGCAATACGATCGGACTCTTTTACACGCAACTCTTCTGCTTCCGATAATACAAACTCACCCTCTGCCAATGTCGCGGCAGCAAACAAGACTGGAAATTCATCAATGGCATCAGGCACATCCGCAGGATTCACCTTTACGCCGTTTAAACCTCGATATGCCACATGAATATCAGCCACGGATTCTTCACCGACCAAGGCTTCGTTCTTTAAAACCATATTCCCATTCATATCCGCTAAAATACGTTTCCAACCATTGCGCAATGGATTCATGCCAATACGTTCAAGTGTAATATCTGAATCTTTTACTAATGAAGCTGCAACAGCAAAAAAGGTTGCCGAAGATGGGTCGGCTGGAATATATACAGGCTCATTTGGCGCTGTAAGTTTACCCGTTGGTTGCAAATGAATCAGCCCTGCATCATCCACGCTTACAGGCTGCCCAAATAGCGGCAACATACGTTCGGTATGATCGCGTGTTGGTCGCGGCTCCGATACAGTGGTTTCACCATCGGCATACAATGCCGCCAATAACACACACGATTTCACCTGCGCACTGGCAACCTTTGAAACATGATGAATAGCTTTTAGTTTTCCGCCCCGAATCGTTAATGGCAACAAATCACCATCACCAGTCACCTTTGCTCCCATAGCACGAATAGGGTCTGCGACACGTTGCATAGGACGAACTTGTAAGGAGCTATCACCTGTCACAGTGACATCAAAATCTTGCCCAGCAAACACGCCCATCATCAACCGCACACACGTACCTGAATTGCCTGCATCTAGAACAGACTCTGGTTTTTTCAAACCATGCAGACCCACGCCGCGCACACGCAAAGAAGTCTTTTCATCATTTAGCCAGTCAATCGTCACGCCCATTTGCACAAACATTTCTGCTGTCGCCAAACAATCCTCACCTGGCAAAAAACCATGTATTTCGGTTGTGCCATCCGCCAAAGATGCCAGCATAACCGCACGGTGCGACATGGACTTATCACCTGGCACACTCACTTTTCCATTTAAACCACGTACCGCAGGACCTGCAATCAATGTTCCGCCCACATTCATAATTTATCTCCATATTTGGACAGCCAAATGTCCCGCGCCTGTTTTGCTGATGCAAATTTATCCAACAGTGCATCACCATCGCGTGCCTTCAAAGCATTACGCAAGACACTCAATTCTTCCTGCAAAGCATCAATCTTGTTCACAATCGCACTTTGATTGCATAGAGCAATATCCCGCCACATCTCCGGTGATGATGATGCAATACGCGTAAAATCGCGAAAGCCACCTGCCGCAAAACGAAAAGCAGCATCACTTTTCCCTACCGCATTGACAATCGCGAAGGCTGCCAAGTGCGGCAAATGACTTACTGCAGCCAAGACATCATCATGCTCCGCTGCAGACATAATCTTCACGCGCGCCCCCACCGCTTCCCACAAGGCTTGCACCTGTATCAAAGCCTTGGCATCGGTTTGTTCATTGGGCGTTAAAATACATTTTTTACCTTCAAACAATGCCGCAAAAGCTGCCGCTGCACCTGAATGCTCCGTACCGGCAATCGGGTGAGCTGGCACAAAACGTGATACATCACCCAAATATTTTTCTGCTGATGCCACAACAGACTGCTTGGTGCTTCCTGCATCGGTAATGATCGCCTTATCAGGTAAAGATTTTGCCAAAGCTTCAAACACTTGATCACACGCTGCTACAGGCACGGCCACCAACACCATATCGGCATCCACCACTGCCTTTTCAATATTATGGCTAAAACCATCAATCACACCAAGTCGCACTGCTTCTTCAAGGTTTGCCGCACTACGCCCCACACCTGTAATACGTTCAACACAGCCCGCTCGCTTTAGAGCCAAAGCTACAGAGCCACCAATCAGCCCTGTGCCAATCACCACAAGGTGTTTCATTTGAATGCTCATGCTTTCACCTGCTTCAATGCCACGTTCAGACCTTGTAAAAAAACATTATTTTCCTCGGCTGTACCCACAGAAATCCGCAAATAATCTTTCAAACCATAACCTGCCAAAGGACGCGGAATAATGCCTTGATCTTCGAGCCTATTCAGAATCTCTCCTGCTTTTGCATGTTTAAGCAATACAAAATTGGCATAGGATTTTCCGCCCAGCACACTCAAAGCATCCAAAGCCGCTTCCAAACGCGTCCGTTCGACTTTGACCTTTGCCACTTTATCCATCACCCACTCACCATCATCCAGCGCTGCCAATGCTGCAACTTGAGCAAAGTTATTGACATTAAACGGTTCGCGAAAGCGATTCACTGCATTGAGTAGATTCGCATCTGCAATAGCATAACCCACACGACAACCTGCCAAACCATAAGCTTTGGAAAATGTCCGACTTACCACCAAACCAGGGTGTTTTAACACACACAAACTATCTTCTTTTATATCTGATACAAACTCATCATAGGCTTCATCCAAAATTACTACGATTTGACGTGGCAAACGATCCAAAAAGGCTTGCAGTTCATCATTTTGCAATAATGTTCCTGTCGGATTATTCGGATTGGCAATGCAAACCACTTTGGTTTTGTCATTCACTGCCGCAGCCATGGCATGCAAATCATGTCCCAATGCATCTGTATCAGGCACTCCTATTTGAGTCGCGCCAGCGGCTTGTGCTGCCAAAGCATAAACAATAAAACCACACTGGCTGTACACCACTTCGTCACCAGCCCCTGCAAAACAACGAATCAACAACTCCAATACTTCATTCGAGCCATTGCCAATGATAATTTGGTTTATTTTTACATCGTGGCGCGCTGCCAATGCAGATTTAAGTTCTGTACAATCACCATCTGGATAACGATGCACCTCGGAAATAGCATCTTGCATCGCAAGCATCGCTTTCGGACTTGGGCCATAAGCATTCTCATTCGAGGCTAGTTTCACGGCATGCGATAAACCTTTTTCACGCAATAGCTGCTCCACAGGTTTGCCTGGAACATAAGGGTATAACCCCTGTGTTTGCGCAACTGCTCTGCCCATCCAATCAATCTCTGTCACTTTATAATTTCCTTGATACTGGATATGAGCCAAGCACTTTCACCATCGCGCCCATAGCTTCTATATCGGCAATCGCATCGGACATATTTTGGTCATCCCTATGCCCTTGCACATCCATGAAAAACACATATTCCCATAGCTTTTTCTTCGATGGACGCGATTCAATACGTGTTAAACCCATACCACGTTCCGCAAAAGGTTTGACCAAGCCATACAATGCGCCTGGCATATCTTTCACAGCAACCACCAAGCCTGTTTTATCTTCACCCGATGCCGGTGAATCATGCTGACCAATCACAAAGAAGCGCGTGGTATTATGGTGGTGATCCTCAATATTTGCTGCAAGAACTGGCAACTCCAACTTTTCAGCCATCACCATCGAGGCAATCGCGGCACTATGTTCTTCTCCCACATTTTGTTTGACGATTTCACCACCCTTACCTGTTGATGCCACTTCACATAAGTTTGCTTGCGGCAAATGCGATGCCAACCAATCTTTGCACTGACCTAACGGCTGTGGGTGCGAATACACAACTTCAATATCCGATAAGTTTTTACATGAACTCAATAACTGGTGATGGATCGAAAGTTGAATTTCCGCACAAATCGATAAATTCATATCAAAATCAGCAAATTTATCATGCGTATCATTTACTGCGCCTTCAAACGCATTTTCAATCGGCACCACACCATAAGTTGCACGCCCAGCTTCCACTTCTTCAAAGACCTGCGCTAAATTCGGACAAGGCATATATACCGCAGTCTCACCAAACTGGCGCTGCGCGGCTGTATGCGAGAATGTTCCTTCAGGGCCCAGATACGCGATAGTCATCGGATGCTCCAAAGCCAAACATGCACCAATAATGCCACGGTAAATACCATGTATAGCCTCATCAGGAATCTTCGCGGCATGTGATGCGGCTGCTACTTCACCATGACGCTGCAACAAACGGCGAATAATACTCGCCTCACGACTTGGCACATAAAACGGCGCACCTGCTTGTGATACCTTGCGCTCACCCACTGCCGAAGCCAGTGCCGCTCGCTTGTGAATCAAATTGAGAACCTCATCATCCACCGCATCAATCGCGGCGCGCAAGTCATCAAGGTTCATATGCTCAAGTGATTTATCCATAGCGTTGCAGACTAACCGCGATCGAGTTTCTTTCCAGCATGATATATTTTCAAGCACACTTCAAAAAGATAAGTGTAATATTTCTTTTAAATAA
>CAYPXU010000110.1:0-6191 GCA_964414875.1 uncultured Zetaproteobacteria bacterium
AATAACGCACTAACTTATAACAAACTCTGTATGAAGGAATAGCAGGTATATGAAATTATCACTTATTTGGGCAATGGATCAGAATCGACTCATTGGTAAGCAAGATGCATTACCGTGGAAGCTCCCTGCTGATATGCAATGGTTTCGCAAAAACACCATGAACAAACCCATCTTAATGGGCAGAAAAACCTTTGAATCCATAGGCAAGCCTTTACCCAAACGCACCAATATCGTATTAAGCAGGCAAAAAAACTTAAAGATTGAAGGCTGCATCGTAGTGCAATCCCTAGATCAAGCCAAAGCCGCTGTACCCGATGCCGATGAAATCATGGTGATTGGTGGTGCTGAAATTTATGCACTACTTCTGCCGCAAGCCGATCAACTATACATTACCCATATTAATGAAAAATTTGAGGGCGATGCTTGGTTTCCCACATACGACTTAGCACCTTGGCAACTAATTCAAGATGAATCACATCAAGCCGATGAAAAAAACACTTACAACTATCGCTTTGAGATTTGGCAGCGTCGCTCATTGCAAAAGTAGCTATCTATCAGCATTTATGATTGGATTCGTATATGACTGCTATTCGTACACGCATTAAGGTTTGCGGCATTACGCGCTTAGAAGATGCTCTTGCAGCCTCAGCCATGGGCGTGGATGCGATAGGATTTGTCTTTTATAAAAAATCGCCGCGTTATATTGAGCCTATGAAAGCTGCAGCAATCATTCGAGAGCTACCCCCCTTTGTATCGGCTGTTGGCCTTTTTGTTAACCCTGAACAAGCTTTTATTGATGAAGTATTAACCTGCTGCCCACTCGGTGTTATTCAACTGCATGGCGATGAAAGCACTAATTTTTGTCAGGCTCAAGCTAGACGTGTCATCAAAGCCATTGCTGTAAGCTCTAAAGAAGATCTTGAACGTGCCAAACAATATACATGTTCTATTTTATTGGATACCAAAGCTCCAAAAGGTGTATATGGTGGTACAGGCCACAGTTTTGACTGGTCATTGCTGCAAGGATTTTCGCATAATCAAGCATTGATATTGGCTGGTGGGCTAAATATTACAAATGTAGAAAATGCACTTTCTCATCGCCAATGGTTTGCACTGGATGTATCCTCTGGGGTAGAAACTGTACCTGGCATTAAAGATCATACTAAAATGCATGACTTTGTAAGTGCTGTGCAAGCAATAGATAAGGAAATATAGGAAGTATGACAACAGATTTTACATACGATTTAAACATCAAACATGCTCCTGATGCTGGCGGGCATTTCGAAGCCAATGGCACATTATTTGGTGGTCGCTTTGCTGCGGAAACGCTTATGCAACCCCTGCAAGAAATTGAACACGCCTTTATCGAAGCGTGGGCAGACCCTGAATTTCATACTGAACGTCTGGATTTACTCAAAAATTACGTAGGTCGTGCAACACCTCTTTATCATGCCAAACATCTCACTGCCGAAGTCGGTGGTGCGCAAATTTACTTGAAACGTGAAGATTTAAATCATACAGGCGCACATAAAATCAATAATACCATTGGTCAGGCTCTTTTGGCTAGACGCATGGGCAAAAAGAAAGTCATCGCTGAAACAGGTGCAGGTCAACATGGTGTGGCAACCGCTACCGTTGCAGCCATGTTTAATATGCAATGCGATATTTATATGGGCCGTGAGGATATTCGCCGTCAGGCTCCGAATGTGTTCCGCATGAAATTGCTAGGTGCAAACGTCGTACCTGTAGATTCTGGAACGGCAACACTCAAAGATGCCGTCAATGAAGCCTTGCGTGTCTGGGTCGCTAATTGTGAAGATACTTATTATATCTTTGGCACAGCCGCAGGACCACACCCCTTCCCATTGATGGTGCGTCAATTTCACACCGTAATTGGACAAGAAGCCCGTGCTCAATGCTTGCAACAAGCAGGCAAGCTTCCAGATGTAGCAGTAGCATGTGTAGGCGGCGGCTCCAATGCCATCGGCTTGCTACACCCCTTGCAAGATGATGATATTCGCCTTGTAGCTGTGGAAGCTGCTGGTCATGGGCTAGAATCAGGTGAGCATGCTGCGGCTTTGCTAAAAGGCAAACCTGGCATTATTCATGGCAGTTTGAGTTATTTATTGGAAGATGACGAAGGTCAAGTGCAAGGCACACACAGTATTTCTGCGGGTTTGGATTACCCTGGTGTTGGCCCTGAGCTGGCCGCTATGATGGAAGCGGGTCGTTTGGAGCTTGATAGTGCAACCGATGATGATGCCTTAGAAGCTTTTCAGACTTTAACCAAAGCTGAAGGTATTATTCCTGCCTTGGAATCCAGCCATGCACTCGCAGCAGGCATGCGTATCGCAGCAAATATGCAACCCGATCAAATCGTATTGATTAATCTTTCTGGGCGCGGTGATAAAGATTTAAATACCGTAATGGATAAATTGGGCTTTAAAGATGATACACAAGGAGCCGTCGCATGAGCCGCTTGAGCGACGTTTTCACACGCTGTAAATCAGAGAATCGTGCCGCATTGATTGGCTATTTGACGGCTGGCGATCCAGATGTAAGCACTTCTGAAAACTTATTACTTACACTTGCAAAACAAGTCGACATTCTCGAAATTGGTATGCCTTTTTCAGACCCCATGGCAGATGGCCCGGTGATTCAAGCTGCCAGCGAACGTGCTTTGGCATCGGGCACACATATTGCTGATGTTTTTAAACTTGCTCGTGTGGTACGGAATGCTAACCCTGACATAGGTATTGTTCTCATGGGTTATGCCAATACCCCCTTCGTTATAGGCTTTGCTAACTTTTCCAAACAAGCTGTCGAAGCAGGTGTTGATGCTGTATTACTTGTCGATATCCCCCCAGAAGAAGGGCATTTATGCGACCCTATTTTCAAGCAATATGGGCTTGATCGCATTCTTCTTTTATCACCAACTTCCACAGATGAGCGTATAAAGCTTGCAAATAAGCACGCAAGCGGATTTATTTACTATGTGTCGCTAAATGGCATTACAGGTGCTAACATAGGTGAAATGACTACTATCAAACAGAAAGTCGCAAATATTCGTATGCATACAAATTTGCCCATATGCGTTGGTTTTGGTGTAAAAACGCCACAACAAGCCAGCCAAGTTGCTGAATTTTCTGATGGTGTGGTTGTTGGAAGTCATTTTGTAGGGCAGATTCCTGCACATGCCGAAGACTATCAAAGTATGCACTCAGCTATCAACCATGCTGCCCAAGCTATGAAAACAGCGATGCAATCGTGAAAATAAGGGTTCTAGGCTGTTATGGCGGTCAACTTCTTGGTTTTCACTTAAGCTCATTTTTGGTGAATGACACCATTCTTTTGGATGCGGGTTCACCTACTGTTGCACTCACTTTGGAAGAGCAACGCCATATTCGCCATGTGTTTATTTCACATACACATTTAGATCATATTCAAGATATTGCCTTCCTTGCAGATAACCGTTCTCTCAAGCGTATGGGTGGTGTAGATGAAAATCGCTGTATTACCATTCATAGCCTGCAAGATAATTTAGACACCTTAAAAACGCACTTTTTAAACAATGCTATATGGCCAGATTTCACTAAAATACCAACTGTTGAGGATCCTATTTTAAAATTCTCGGCTATCAAACCTTTGAAAAAAGTCACGGTTGATGATGTCACCATTACCCCCATACCAATGAATCATCCTGTGCCATGCACTGGTTTTTTGCTGGATCAAGGTGGTAAACAGTTTATTTATTCCGCAGACACGGGCATCACAGATACGCTATGGGAAGTTGCCAATGCTCAACCTAATTTACGCGGGATTATTATTGATTGCTCTTTCCCCAATGCCTATAGTAATTTAGCGGAAATAAGTGGTCACTTAACCCCCAAACAAATGGCCAGCGAATTGAAAAAGCTTCACACACTGGGTGAAACCCCTATTTATTTATTCCATATGAAGCCAGAAACACTAAACATTATGACAGCTGAAGTTGAAGCTGAAGACATCCCCCACGTGCGCATGCTAACGCAGGTGGATGAACTTTTATTGTAAGGATTGACCATGAACTGGATCTCACGCTTAATCGAAAGCCCAAAAACAATTTTGTCATCCAAGCCAGAAAACAGTGCTCCAGAAGGCATGTGGATTAAATGCCCTGGCTGCTCTGATACACTGTATAATAAGGAGCTTGTCCGCTCCCAAATGGTATGCCCACGTTGTGACCAGCATTTGCGTATCAGTGCAGAAGAGCGCGCCAATACCCTCTTTGATAAAGATAGCTATGAAGAATTTGATGGCGAACTTCGCTCTATAGATCCTCTCGAATTTAAAGATTTAAAACGTTATAAAGATCGTTTAAAAGATGCCAATAAACGTGTCGGCAAACAAGATGCTATGCGCAATTATGTGGGTGATATTTGTGGGCAAACTGTCTCAGCATCCATCTTTGAATTCAAATTCATGGGCGGCAGCATGGGTTCTGTGGTTGGCGAGAAAATTGTGCGCGGTATGGAACGTGCAGTAGAGCGTAAATGCCCTTATCTACTGGTTACATCATCGGGTGGCGCTCGCATGCAGGAAAGCCTTTTATCTTTGATGCAAATGGCAAAAACATCCTCCGCTGCCAATCGCTTAAATGAAGCCAAGCTACCTTTTGTTTGCCTACTCACCGATCCAACCATGGGCGGTGTGTCTGCTTCTGTAGCATGGCTTGGCGATGTTATTATTGCAGAGCCAGATGCATTGATTGGCTTTGCTGGACCGCGTGTAATTCAAGAAACCGTCGGTGAAAAGCTTCCCGAAGGCTTTCAACGCTCGGGCTTCTTGCTTGAGCATGGCTTGATTGATGATGTTGTGGATCGCCGTGAATTGCGTGATTATTTGAAGGTATTATTCGAACACCTGATGCACCGCGCCTACCGCCCAGCCCGCTAAACAAGCCTTCTATTAAGCTTAAACCCACGCATTGAAACCGCAAAACATTGCTGATTGGCTAAATCAACTTGGTCAGCCTTCCGCTGATCGTGATTATAAACCAGGGCATGAACGTATGCTGGCATTGCTTGAGCCTTTGCATTGCACGCGCCCTTCCCTGCGCATCCGTATTGCAGGCACCAATGGCAAAGGCTCCACTGCTTTTATGTTGTCAGCTGGTTTACAAGCCGCAGGGCTAAAAGTTGGTTTATATACTTCTCCGCATATCTTGCAGTTCAATGAACGTATTCGCATAGATGGAACGCCTATATCCGATAATGATTTACACGCGCTTTTGAAAACTATCATGCCCATTGCTCTGGATGTGGGCGCATCCTATTTTGAAGTGGCAACTGCCCTTGCCTTGCAACATTTTAGCCAATCATCTGTCGATGTAGAAATACTCGAAGCAGGTGTTGGAGCAAGGCTAGATGCCACCACTGCGGTTGATGCCGATATGGCATTGATTACCCCTATTGGCTTGGATCATGAAGCATGGCTGGGCGATAACATTGCCAGTGTTGCCGAAGAAAAAGCCTATGTCTTACATGGTTGCCGTTGGGGTATTTCTGCACCACAAACCGCAGAAGTCAGTGATATTTTAGTATCACATGATAAACACTTACAGTTTGTAGAACCACTTAAACAGCCATGCCTTATGGCTGGAAAACACCAACAAACCAATGCAGCCCTAGCATATGCCGCACTCAATATATTACGTGATAACGGAACCATCCAAACAGACAAAGAAACATTAAAAAATGCCGTAACGCAAGCCGTTGCCCCTGGTCGCCTACAATATATTCAATATCAGCAAGCGCATATCTGGTTAGATGCCGCACATAATCGTCATGCCATTGAAGCATTATTGCCCAGCTTACCAGCCTTGGCAGCCCCCTTCGATGCCTTGTTGGTTTATACCCGTGAAGATCGAAGCCTAAAAGATGAGTTGGAGCTATTACGCCCATTCACAAAAAAGTTAATCAATAAAGATAGCATTCCCACACCTGAACAAGCATTACAGCAAGTCTTGGAAGATCATCCTACAGCACGTATTTTGGTGCTTGGTTCATTTATTACTGTCGCCACAGTGACTACATGGCTAAATAAGAAAAATAACATTAACTTTCGATAAAAAGCCTATTTTTGGCTATTTAAAGAAAATCATGTGCACCTGTTAATTCAAGTGGGTGAGGTGCCTCTTTCTAGGATTATTC
>CAYPXU010000111.1:0-6142 GCA_964414875.1 uncultured Zetaproteobacteria bacterium
CATGCTGTTTGACGCCCATAAACCCAATTTTATGATGGGTGCTGAATAGTTACGAAATAACTAGGTTGCCAATATTATTGATACTTGCGGCTGTATATTCCTGACGATCTGCCAGTGTTACAATCTTGATGCCAGCAGATAGAATACTAATAAACAGGTTTAGAGATTTGGTAAGCTCCTCTCGGGATAACCTATCCAATGATTCAAGAATCAATACAGAACCATCATCAATATGACCTTGTTCAATCAGATCAATAAACTTTTTGAGCGAGCCTTCTGTACGATTGGCTCCGAAATAGGTTTATCAACCTCAAGATTGCCAATAATTTGTTCTTTAATCGCTATCATCGTTTAATTCTGAAAGACTCTTAGATATTTTCATGCAGCCTTGAAAGAGTAAGGTATGCATCCATCACTAGAGCGTTTACTTGTGCGCATTCAAAGGCAGGGTTTGCAGCCATAACAGCGAACGATGGAATACATATGATACCTTGGAAATTATTAGACAGTAGTAACGTGGCCGGTGAAGCTGAAAAGCTGACACTTTCTCGCCGTGGTGATGAGTATTCCATCAAAACAGGTTATTCAGAGCTTATGAACAGCCGCATGCATGGATCCGAAGATACGTTGGCAGCACTTGGCTGCAAAAATCTAAACAACAAATCAAAAGCACGCATATTGATTGGTGGTTTGGGTATGGGTTTTACGCTTGCTGAAGCCTTAAAGCATGTGGCTAATGATGCTGAAGTAGTGGTTGCCGAACTTGTACCTGCGGTGATTAAGTGGAATAAGACACATTTATCACATCTAGCAGGGCATCCATTAAAAGATGCGCGAGTAAGCATTTATGAGGGTGATGTGGGTGAACTCATTGGTGCGGAGAAGGGTGCTTTTGATGCGATTTTATTGGATGTGGATAATGGCCCCGAGGGTTTAACCCGCAAAGAAAATAGTGCGTTGTATAGCCCCAATGGTTTGAAAGTGTCCAAGGCTGCTTTGCGTCCGAATGGTGTGTTTGGTGTGTGGTCGGCATTTCCAGAGCCTCGATTTACCAAGCGTATGCAGAAAGTAGGTTTTAAAACAGAAGAGATCGCATGCCGTGCGCATGGTAAACGTGGCAGTAAGCATATGATTTGGTTGGGTAAATAGCTTGGTGGTAACAATCCAGGGCAATTGCAAGGCGGTATGGCCAATTTCCGTCTAAATGAAAAGCTGAGTTTCTGAGGAAACTCTAAATAATTTACCCAATCGTCTATGGAAAAAATAACACTAGAAGACTGGTGATGTTTTTTTCATAAATGCTGAAAAGAAATTATTCTGATAACATTCGGCAAGAAAATAATATGATACAAATGATGATGGAGTTGTGAATGTCGAACAATGAAATAACAGATGAAGGATCACCAATCTTTAGTTTGCAGCGTGTATATGTGAAGGATATTTCCTTTGAAAACCCTAATGCCCCAGAAGTTTTTAACTTATCAGGCACACCGCCAAAGATTGAGATGAATCTTGGTCTTTCGAATAGACAGGTAAGTGATGAGTATTGGGAAGTATCGTTAAAGGTTGCTGCGACGACGCGTGAACAAGAAAGTGATAAAATGTTATTTGAAATTGAAGTGGAACATGCGGCTGTATTTTTTATGAAAAATATCCCTGCCGAGCATATCCCAGGCTTGCTTGCGGTTGATTGTCCGACTATTTTATTTCCGTACACACGTCAGATTATTAGTCAATTGACTGTGGATGGTGGTTTTATGCCATTTATGTTGGAGCCTGTGAATTTCAGAGGGATTTATGAGAATCAACTTCAACAACAAACTGCCGAACAAGAGGGCGCGACTGTTCAATAATGCAGTCATTGCCAGAGAGCCTAACAGTCCGTGGTAAAAAAATAGTATGGCGACATAAAGCCTTGCATGCCGATGATCCATTGCAGGCTTGGGATGGGTTATTGCAGGCTCGTGCTTTGCGTGCTTCTGATGCATATTTCTCACCCAAACTATCAGAGCTTCCAGATCCTTTTGATATGCAGGATATGGCAAAGGCTGCCGAGCGTGTGACAAAAGCTGTATTAGCTGGTGAACGCATCCATATTTTTGGTGATTTTGATTGTGATGGTGTATCAGGCACAGCGATTCTCGCAGAAGCCTTGGCTGCTGCGGGAGCAGATGTAAGCTTTTCCATTCCGCATCGTGCCGATGATGGGCATGGCATTGGTGTTGAGCCTGTGCGCGAAGCTGTGGAGCGCGGTGTACATTTGGGCATCAGTGTCGATACGGGCACGACGTGTTTTGATGCCTGTGATGTGGCGATTGAATTGGGATTTGATTTGATTGTCAGTGATCATCATTTGCCTGAAAAAACACTTCCTCAAGCCTTTGCATTGCTCAATCCAGCGCGTGAAGACTGTGGTTTTGCTGATCGAAAACTTTGTGGTACAGGTGTTGGTTTTTTCTTGTTGATGGCAGTTTGGAAGCTATTGGCAGAGCAGGGGAAGCGTCCTGATTATGATTTGCGTATTTTGCTTGATCGTGTGGCGATGGCAACGATTGCCGATGTGATGGACTTGGTAGGAGTCAATCGCATTTTGGTTTATCACGGCCTGCAACGACTCAATACACAGCCATGTATTGGCATGTTGGCATTGATGAAAGTTGCGCGTGTAAAATCGGCAGTTACAGCTGAAACCATTGGTTTTTATTTGGCACCACGCATCAATGCAGCAGGGCGTATGCGGCATGGTGAAGAGGCAATGCGCCTGCTTTCTACACAAGATGGCAATGAAGCGGCACGTTTGGCTGAAGTATTGGATGAGACCAACAAACAACGCCGCAAGGTTGAAACGGAGGTGTTCAAACAAGCAGAATTGATGCTTGGTGATGGCAGTATTTTGGCAGTGTTTCATAAGGATTGGCATGCTGGCGTGGTAGGTCTGGCAGCAGGGCGTTTGGCTCGCAAACATGGACGACCTGCAGCAGTGGGTTTTGTTGATGGTCATGACAGGGTCCGAGTGTCATTGCGGGGTGTATCAGGCTTTCATATTGGCAACTTGCTGCATGCTTGTGCAGATTGCCTTGAAGGTTTTGGAGGGCATGCAGGAGCAGGCGGTGGTTCGATTAAAGAGGGGCAGTGGGCGGCATTTGTAGCGGCCTTTGCGCAAGCGATTACTGGGCAAGAGAATGGTGCAAGCCAGCATATGGATTGTTTTGTGGATGGTGTGCTGGGCTTGGGTGCTATGCATGCAGGTTTGGCAGAGCGTTTGCAGCGATTTGAGCCTATTGGACGCGGCAATCCTGCTTGTACATGGTTATTAAAAGATGTGCATATTGCGGAGCGCAAAGATTTGAAAGGTGGTGTGATGCGCTTAAGTTTGAGCGATGGGCATCGTTATGTGCCGAGTATTGTGTTTGGTGGCAGTGCTTTGAGTGATTCTTTACAGTCTGGGCAGGTGGTTTCTGTGCTTGGTCAATTAAAGGTGGATGATTGGCGTGGTGGTGGGGCTATTCAGTTTGTGGTGGAAGATGTGATTGATGGCAAGGTTGAAAATATTGCGTAGAAACATACCTTGTCACGAGTTTTGTTGGTGATGAAGTTTATGGGTGTTGGAGTCAAAGATGAGTATTGAAGATCAAATAGCAGGTTTTAGAACGCGTGCGGAAGATTACGGCAAGCGTTTAGACGCACTGCGGAGGTCGCTTTGACATTGATAGCAAAAAAGAAGATCTCATTGAGTTAAGCGCACGCATTGAAGACCCGACCTTATGGGATGATCCAGCCAAGGCGCAGGAAATTATGCAGCAAAAAGCTAGGCTTGAGCAGGCTGTAAAAAAACATACCGATGCAACTTCAGATTTGGAAGAAGCCAGTATGTTTTTTGAAATGGGTATGGATGAAGGGGATCAAGACTCTCAATTGGAAGCTGTGGCAGTGCTTGATACCGTGCAAACAGCCATTGAAGGCTTGGAATTGGCGCAAATGTTGGGTGGTGAAACCGATATGGAGTCTGCATTTTTGGATATTAATGCAGGTTCAGGTGGTACAGAAGCTCAAGATTGGGCAGAAATGATTTTGCGTATGTATTTGCGTTGGGCAGAGCGTAAAGGCTTTAAAACTGAGCTTTTGGAATGTACTGCAGGTGAAGAAGCTGGTATTAAATCAGTGACCGTGTCCATTAAAGGTGAGTATGCTTATGGCTTTTTGAAAGCTGAGATTGGCGTGCATCGTTTGGTACGTAAATCACCGTTTGATTCGGGCAATCGTCGTCATACCTCGTTTGCTTCAGTATTTGCATTTCCTGACATTGAGCGTGACATTGAAATTGATATTAACCCTGCCGACGTGCGTGTGGATACCTACCGTGCCTCAGGTGCAGGTGGTCAGCATATTAACAAAACCGATTCAGCCGTAAGAATGACACATGAACCAACAGGTGTGGTTGTGCAGTGCCAAAACGATCGTTCGCAGCATAAAAACCGTGAAGCATGTTGGAAAATGTTGAAAGCACGCTTGTATGAACGAGAAGTGGAAGCGCGTCAGGCTGAAAAACAAGGTTTGGAAGATACCAAAACTGAGATTGGTTGGGGTCATCAAATTCGCTCGTATGTTTTGGATCAATCACGTATTAAAGATTTACGTACAGGTATGGAAACGGGCAATACAGGCTCCTTTTTGGATGGCGATATTGATGCTTTTATTTCTGCCAAGCTAATGGGTGTAACGCGTGAGGTTGATGCTGAGTAATATCACTTTATTTTCTCGCACTTAAGGCTATAGTGCGCGACCTTTCGCGGGTCACCGCGTTCATTTTTGGAGGTTTTTAATGGTCAAGCTTTATTCCGATCCGCAGTGCCCGAATTCGCACCGCACACGTATCGTGTTGCAAGAGAAAGAATTGCCCGTGGATTGTGTAGAGTTAGAGCCTGACAACCTTCCTGAAGATTTTATGGCTATCAATCCTTATGGTAAATTACCAACGGTGATTGATCGTGATGTTGTATTCTTTGAAGCACAGGTAGTAAATGAGTATTTGGATGAGCGTTACCCACATCCACCGTTGAAGCCGGGTTCACCTGCTGAGCGTGCGCAAATGCGTTTGGCTGTATTGCGTATTGAAGAAGAATTGTATCCATTGTATTTCAATTTGATTCGTGTGAAGAAAAAAACCGAACCAATGCGTAAATTTAAAACCTATTTGGAATCTTTGAATGGTTATCTAGAACGTCAGATTTATTTTGTAGGAGAAAATTACTCTCTAGCAGATATTACTATGGCTCCAATCTTGTGGCGTTTGAAGTCCAATGGTATTGATACATCCAAATGGGTGCATCTCGAGTCGTATATGAATCGCTTGTTTGAACGCCCTGCATTTATTCGCTCTCTGTCTGAGTATGAAGAAATGATGCATGATGCTTTTTAAGTTTCATTTAATCTAAAACCTTTATATTTCTCTTGCTTTTTAGTGTGGGGAGAGTTTTTTTAAGGGGTGAATATGCTAGATGTGTTGCATCCAGGTCATAGCGATCGGGGCCAAGCGGAAGACTTTATCCGCAATGTGTTTTCTAAGAAATATGGTGCTTGTGTCGAACACTTTATGCCACACCTTATTCGTCTGCGCTACGATGAGACTGGCACGTGCTATTCTGTGGCTGGTTATAAAGAAGCCGTTTCAGGATCCTTATTTGTTGAGCAATACTTGCGTCAACCGGTTGATTGTGAGCTATCGCGCAAAATAGGTCAAAGAGTAAGTCGTGATGTGATCGTGGAAGTAGGGAATCTTGCGGAAGCAGGCCCTGGTGGCGGTCGCGATGCTATTATTGCTCTGGTATCATTCTTATTTGGTGCGGGTTACCGATGGGGTGTCGTGACGGTAGTGCCACAACTGGCAAATGGATTTCGGCGTTTGGGTTTGAAGTATATTGAACTGGGTGTTGCCGATCCCAATAAACTATCGCCTGAACAGCGTATTGCTTGGGGCGGCTATTATGATCATAAACCTATGATTCGAGCCGCTGATTTGCGCATGACATACCGTGTGTTGGAAGTGATGAGCTATAATTTTCCAGTCGGTTGCCGCGAATTAATGACCAAAGCACGTGATATGGGGCTGCAATGGCAGCGTATTTTGGATCAAGAAAAAGAG
>CAYPXU010000112.1:0-6024 GCA_964414875.1 uncultured Zetaproteobacteria bacterium
GTAGAGACGTTGAATGGTGGAAATACATACTTGACTGTCCGAAGCGATATAACTGGATGTTAAGCGTTGCACATTGTACAGCTCGGTGAATGTTCTGTTGTCATCATTGGGCTGAAAAGTCATAAACTCTTGCTCTGCCTGTTCGCCCAAGTTTTTGGTATCGACGACAAACAAGATGCGCTTGGCATCGACATGTTTGAGTAAACGATAAACAAACGTGGCAGCGGTAAAGGTTTTCCCTGCCCCTGTCGCCATTTGAATCAAGGCTTTGGGGCGATTCTTTTTAAAGGAATGTTCTAAATTGTTCACCGCCACGATTTGAGCTGGGCGAAGACCTGTTTCATTTAAAGCTGGCATGTTTAAAAGGCGTTCTCGTAGCGAAGAACCTTTTTTAAGCCACTGGGCAAGGGTTTTAGGCTTATGAAAGCTAAAAACGGTTCGTCCTCTTGGTTTGGGATCGCGGTAATCGGTAAAGCGTGTGACCGTCCCTGTACTTTCATACACAAATGGCTTTTCATTTTTCAACATGAACTTGCCAATTTTAATCGCATCGACCGAATAACGCGCCGATTGTTCCTCAACCTGTAACAGTTTATAGCCCAAGTCTTCTGCTTTCGCTTCGATGACACCGACTGGCTTTGCATCAACAAAAAGAATGTAATCCGCAGAACCTGACTCTGTATTTGTTTCACGTAGCGCAATACCAATACCAGCAGACAGATTGACCTGTTTTTGTGATTGAACCAACCAACCCGCTGCAAGCAGCATTTGGTCAATTTTATCTCGTGCTTGTTGTTCTGGGTTTTGATTCATGGCTAAATACTAACAGTTACTCATTCTGATTTGCTACATTTATTCTGTTCTTTTTGGTTGGTATAATACTAGCTCACCACCTTGCCCTTAAAAATAAAAGGCTCTTATAAAATTCAAGTGGGTTAGCAAAATTTATTAAATAACTATAATAGGTGCCGCCCTACGGGTCACTGCTGAAGCAGCGTTCAAACTGGCTATCCTGCCAGTTTGTCGAATAAATTCTCATCCACAATGCAAAAGACCCACTCAATGAGCGGGTCTGAATTTGGCTGGGGAACGTGGATTCGAACCACGGTTGGCGGAGTCAGAGTCCGCAGTCCTGCCGCTAGACGATTCCCCAATATGCTCGGCACAATAAGGCTTTAACTATGCTGCGTCAATATTGCTTTCCGCGCTTTGCAACCACGTCAAAAGTTGCTGTTCATCAACAATGGTGATATCCAATTGTTTGGCTTTTTCCAACTTGGAACCTGCTTGTTCGCCTGCGACCACATAATCAGTTTTTTTCGATACTGAGCCGCTAACTTTGACTCCCAAATCTCGCAATTTATTTTGCGCATCACTGCGTTTCAAAGATACAAAGCTACCCGTTAATACCACCGTTTTACCAACCAGCGGATGTCCTGCATCGTGCTTTTTAATCACCATGGTTTCAGGCTGCACACCAGAGGCATGCAAGCGCTGCAAAACATCCATATTGTGTTGCTCAGTGAAAAATGTACGAACGCTGCTTGCCACTTCTGTGCCAACATCATTGATACGCAACAATGCCTCTTCATCCGCCTCACTTACAGCTTGCCAAGTTCCAAATGTTTCAGCCAATGCTCGTGCTGTCGCCTGACCAACATGGCGAATACCCAAAGCAAAAATAAAGTGTGGCAATGAGCATGCTTTACTTTGTTCAATAGCTTGTTGCAAGTTGGCTATTTTTTTCTCACCCATGCCTTGCCATTGCGACAATGATGACCAGTCCAACTCATATAAGTCAGCCATCGTATGTAAAAGCCCTTCATCCACCAAACGGGCAATAAGTTTTTCCCCCAAGCCTTCAATATCCATACCATTGCGCGATACAAAGTGTGATAAACGCTCTTTTAACTGCGCAGGACAAGATAGCCCTCCACTGCAACGAATCGCAGCTTCATCTTCTTCTTGCACAAGCAATGATTCACACTCAGGGCAATGACTAGGAATTGTAACGGCTAAAGCTCTTTGCTCAGCATCAGCATTCACAACACGCACCACTTCTGGAATCACATCACCAGCACGACGCACAATAACTGTGTCACCTTGTCGCACATCTTTACGTGCCAATTCATTGATATTATGCAATGTAGCACGCGAAACCATCACGCCTGCGACTAATACGGGCTGCATCACTGCAACAGGTGTAATCACACCTGTTCGCCCTACCTGCCAAATAACTTTATCAACAGTGGTTTCCACCTCTTCGGCTGGAAATTTATGCGCAATCGCCCAACGCGGTGAACGCGCTACATAGCCTATCTCCTCCTGCAGCTCAAAGTCATTAAGCTTAAATACCAAACCATCAACCTCATACGAAAGACTCGCACGCTGTTTTAAGAATTTATCGTAATAAGCCAATACATCTTGAATATTAGCAAAGAGGGTATAATTTTGTACTGCAAAACCAAGACTGTGCAAACGCTCAAAAAGCTTGGTCTGGCTTGATACCCAACCACGCCCACCCAAACCAACCCCATAAGCAAAAAAACTTAACTTGCGACTTGCACTAACCTTGGCATCAAGCTGCCGCAATGAGCCTGCTGCTGCGTTGCGAGGGTTGGCAAATAATTTATCGCCTGCTACTTGCTGCGCTTGGTTCAATTGCTCAAACGCAGGTTTGGACATATAAACTTCACCACGCACTTCCAACACATCGGGCACATCATTTAAAGCTCTTAATCGCCAAGGAATATCTGAAATACTACGAATATTGTCGGTGACATTTTCACCCACACGCCCATCACCACGTGTTGCCGCACTAACCAAAACACCCGCTTCATAACGTAAATTTACAGCCAAGCCATCAATTTTAGGCTCGACAATATATTCATATGATTCATCGCCCAATATATCCGCAATACGCTTATCAAAAGCCAGCACCTCATCCGAATCAAAGGCATTGGCAAGCGATAACATCGGCTCACCATGTTCGCATGCTGTGAAAGCCTGACTAAGTGGTGCGCCCACTGTCTGTGTTGGTGAATCTTTTGGAATAGGCAAACCCAACTGCATCTCTAAATCATTTAAACGATGCAATAAAACATCATATTCCGCATCCGTTATTTGTGGGTTATCTAAAACATAATAATGGTAATTGTGTTCATGCAATTCACAACGTAGTTGTGCTAATTCTAGCATCTGCTCATCCTGCGTTGGAAACAAACTCACCATTTCGCAGCGCTTACATCCTTACCATCAAGTAAATCTTCAATATTTTTTTGGATGGATGGGGACATCCACTCAATAGCTCCAACCAAATGTGCTTGCACACGTCCCTGACGATCAATCAGAAAGCTTTCAGGGTAACGATAAACACCATAATTGGCAGATTCAGCTGAATCTATATCGTGTAAAACAAGGAACGGTAGTTTGTACTCTGCAACAAAATCCTTGAGAGCCTTGGAATCACGATCTACAGATACAGCCACTACTTTTAAACCTTTGGCAGCATACTTCTTAGACAGCTCAACCATTGAAGGCATTTCCTGACGGCATGGCGGACACCATGTTGCCCAAAAGTTTAATAATATCACATCACCTTTGGGTAACGCATGCTTCTTGCCCTGCAAATCAGGTAATGAAAAGTCCAAGGCGACATCGCCCATCGTTACTTTCTTTTTCGCCTCAGGCAATCCAAACCACGCCACACCTGCAATCACTGCCACCAAAGCACCCATAAATAACCAACGACCTAACATCCAGCAACCTCCGCTAACGCGAATGAATCTTTTTCACCCCGTGATTGAACATCCATCACAGGCTGAAAAGATTCATCTGCTCAATTTTTTCATGTTAATAACAGCTCAATATCTTGTTGTTCTATGCGGTGCATCAACTGTACCTGTTTCTTCATAAGCAATACTGGCACATCCATGCCATACAATGCTGCCAAAGCCACATCTTGATCCACATCCACTACTTCTAATGTACAGCGTCCCTGCGCTACAAAACCTGCCAATACAGTTTCAGCATCTTCGCATAAACAGCATGCTTTACGACTCATCAACTGTAGCGCAGGAACTGCTGCCATTATTTATTCTTTTTTAGCAATCGAATCAAAGCAAAGGTCTGATCACCATGTCGATCCATCATCACACGCAGAGTGCTTCCTGCTTCAACCTTATCCATGACTTTAGCAAGATCAGATATGTTTTTAATCAATTGTCCATTGACCTTATACAACACATCATCAACTTCAATGCCAGCACGTGCAGCAGGTGTTCTTGGCTCTACAGCCCGTACCACAAGCCCATGTTTCACGCGCACATTCAACTTTTTACGCATCTCCGCATCCAACTTCGTCAATGACAAGCCCAGTGTCACTCTACCCTTCTTACCCGCAATACTAGCGGAATCATCGCTATCCATTTTTTCAACAACCACAGGAATCTTCAGGTGCTCACCATCACGAACCAAACCTACAATCACTTTATCACCAGGGTGATGACGCGCAATCCGAATGGGTAGGTCATGTGCATTCTTAATTTTATGCCCATCAATGGAAATAATAACATCGCCAGCTTGAATACCGGCCTTATCTGCTGCTGAACCAGATTGCACTTGTGGTACCAATGCACCACCTTTATCTTTTAATCCCAAAGCTTTCATGGTCTCTTGATCGACATCACGAATCATGACACCCAATCGAGCCCGCTGTACACGTCCTGTTGTCCGCAATTCATCAAAAACGGAATGCACTAGGTTGATCGGAATGGCAAAACCAATACCGTTATTGCCACCACTGCGCGAATAGATCGCAGTATTGATTCCAACAACTTCACCCTTCGTATTAAACAATGGGCCACCCGAATTACCAGGGTTAATTGCCGCATCTGTTTGAATGAAATCATCATAAGGGCCCGAGCCAATCACACGCCCACGTGCCGAGACAATACCCGCTGTCACTGTTTGCTCCAAACCAAAAGGGTTACCAATCGCAACCACCCAATCACCCACGCGTAATTTATCAGAATCGGCTAATTTCACAGCCTTCAAACCTTTGGCTTTTATTTTAAGCAAAGCAATATCTAATTTGGCATCACTACCAATTAATTCAGCTTCAAATTCTTTGCCATCGCTGGTTTTTACGACAATTTCATCGGCTCCGTCAATCACATGGTTGTTAGTCACCACATAACCCTTAGCTGAAAGAATAAAACCTGTGCCCAAAGCATGGCGTTCCTGCTCAGGCATTTGACCAAAGAAATCATGAAAAAACTGATTAAAAGGTGAGTTCTTATCCAAGCCTTGCGGTAGACGGGGCTGCACTTTCATCATCTTTGTCGTACTAATATTTACCACAGCATCACGCTGCTGGACAACCAAGTCTGCAAAACTGTTTGGCATCGCCTGTGCTGTCAGCGACAACATCAACATCACCGCTATTCCGATAAGCGTTTGGAAAACTTTCAAATCAAACTCCTTTTTATTCAATTTAATCATCCACATCCATCGTGAAAGGCATATATTGAAGGTACAAAGATGAAAATATTATGAAAAAACAGAATCTTTATTTTACAACCTCGGTACGTTTTTCTTTTTTGGCGCGAATCCGAGCTTTTTTATCATCAACAGCATGGGCATCACGCGGCTTGCGTGGCAATGAACGATAAATCTCTACCCGATCACCATCGCGTAAAATTTGATCAAGTTTGGCAAGCTTGGCAAACACACCCACTTTATAAACAGCTAAATCAATCTCTGGAAAATGCTCCAATACATGGCTCATTTTAATCGCATCTTCGACGCTAATCGCATCGGCAACATCCAATTCTTCTAAATATTGCTCTTGGGGCAGCGCATAAATCACACTTACTTTCATTTAACCGCCTCACAAGCACGTTTTTCAAAAGCATGTACCATAGATTTGCATGCGGTTGTAAAAATAGGCGTTGCCACAACACCCAATAAGGCACTTTTAAAATCAAATTCAATCGAAAAATGAACCTTACAAGAAACATCACT
>CAYPXU010000113.1:0-5958 GCA_964414875.1 uncultured Zetaproteobacteria bacterium
TGAGCAAAGTATGATGGTACTGAAGAGTAGGGCAATCAGAAACTTCTGGAGACATAATACCTGGGGCAGAGGAGGCTAACCAATCTAAGTCTTTGTAATCATAATGTTTCATAAAAAAAACCGTGTTTTCAGAGCTTAGAGCCACCTTTTTACTATCCCAATGAACATTGTAAATACTTTCAGGCTCTCTCAACATATACACATCACCACCTAAACTCGCCTTTCACCCCAACATACTAAACCCCATCTTTTCCTTCATATCCAAAATGAATATCTCACTGCCCACTACTACCGATTCAACCCACATCGCATGAAATCAGTTTATGGAATTGCGCTTGTGGCTTGAATTAAGGAATGCTAACTATTGGATTTATAACAAAAAATACGTCGCCAACCCCAAAAATGAGAAAAATCCTAGCACATCTGTCACGGTCGTTAAAATCGTGCCTGAAGCCAAAGCTGGGTCAATATTTAAGCGCTGTAAGGTGAGCGGAATAAATGCACCTGCCAAACCAGCCGCGCAAAGGTTGATTAACATTGCCGCCCCAATCACTAAACCCAAAGACATACCAAATTGAGGAAACCAAAAAGATACAATGATACCCACAAGCAGCGCAAAGGTTAATCCTGTCAGCAGCCCTACCGAGGTCTCTTTGATAAGGGCACGTCGTTCATTGGCATAGGTCACACGCCCTAGCGCAATACCGCGCACAATCACCGTTAGGGTTTGTGTACCAGCAATGCCGCCCATACTGGCAACAATCGGCATAAGGATTGCCAATGCTACAATTTGTGAAATGGTCGCCTGAAATTGTGAAATTACAATCGAAGCCAAGATTGCTGTACCCAAGTTCACGGTCAACCAGACACCACGTCGCCATGCTGTAATGCCGACCGGTTCCGCCAAATCATCTTGATCGGATAATGCCGCCAAACGATACATATCTTCGGTGGCTTCTTCTTGAATCACATCAATCACATCATCGGCTGTAATTCGCCCAATCAACACGCCGTCTTTATTCAAGACAGGCAAAGCTAAAATATCATATTTTTCAAACACTTTAATCACATCTTCCTGATCTTGTTCTGGCAAGACACTGCGCAAGTCTGTTTCGGCAATATCCATTACCAACACATCAGGCTCCACAAACAATAAGCGATGCAAAGAAAGCATGCCTACCAAACGATCTTCATCATCGACGATATAAACATAGTTAAGATTTTCGATGTCTTTGGACCATCTTCTTAAAACCTGCATAACTTTTTCAACTTTCCAATCGTCACGCACCTTGAAAAGCTCGACCTGCATCAAGCCACCCGCAGTTTCTTCGTCATGCGCCATCAATGGCTCAATTTCACGACGTTCCTCTGGCTCAAGGGATTCAATCACCTCATCAGCAACACCCTTGTCCACAGCCTGTAAAATATCTGTGGCATCATCGGAATCCAAATGCTCAACAACATCGCCAATTTCATGAGCCTCAAAATCAGCGAGAAGATCCTCCTGCATACCCTCTGGAAGTTCCAAAAGCGTATCGCCCAACAACACATCTGGAATACACTGCATAAGCTCACGCCGCTGATCATCACTTTTACAAGCCAGAAGCAGCTCTGCTAATTCCGCACTGTGCATACGTGCAAAGCTTTCAACCAAAGCCGATGGCTTAATTCTAGCAACAGCTAAAGCATCATCAACATGCAATGTTTCTAAATCTTTCGATGATTCAGCCATGAACGCTCCTCAAACCGATATAATGCGCCTTATGATAAACAATCTATGACTCTCTTGCTATTGCAAAGCAATATTATAAAGCTATTAGACCATGCTAAACAAAAAAATCCGTTCATATCATGGCATATAATGACACTTACGGCAGTATACGCCTCGCTATGAATCCACCTGTTACAAGCCCCTCACCCCATACTGGTTTGGCATGGCATTTAAGCCAAATTGCCTTATCAAGCAAACAAACAAAGACCGCTCAATTGCATGTTTACATCTGCCCTGACGTACGCAGTTATCGCCTATTAAGCGAAGAGTTGGCTTTCTTTCTACATGCCCAACCCGAACTTCTATGGCATTTTCCTGCTTGGGAAGTATTACCCTATGACCGTGTCTCACCCCACCATGGTATTGTCGGCGAACGTTTTGCCACCTTGGGACGTTTGCTTAATACCCCCAATCCGCAAGGTATTCTGATTACCGCCCTTCCAGCATGGTTACAGCGCATTGCACCACCCGAATCAGTGGCCGCGCATGTTTGGCAACTCAAACAAGGCGAGCTTTTTGATATTTCCATCATCAAAGAAAAACTTGCTGAAGCGGGTATGGTTGCCACCGAGCGGGTATTGGCACAAGGTGAGTTTGCTGCACGCGGCGGGCTTCTAGATATTTGGCCTGCAACTGAATCGCAACCATTGCGTATTGATTTGTTTGGTGATGAAATTGAATCCATTCGCCACTTTGACCCTGAAACACAGCGCTCAGGCGATAGTCTCAAACACTTTACCTCCGTACCTGTACGCGAAGTCATCCTTGATGAGCAAGGTCGTGAAACCTTTGTAGCAACATTTCGCGCTCGCTTTCCACAACATCGCAAACACCCCATGACCACCGCTGTGCAAGCAGGTCGCCCGCACCCTGGCATTGAAGCTTTGTTACCTTTTGCATACAAAAAAACAGCCCGTTTTCTAGATTACTTGCCCGATAACGCGCATATCATCGCAGATGCAGATATAGAGATGCGCCGTAATGCTTTTGCCAATCAGGTTCGTAGCCAATTTGAAATGGTACGTGCCAGTTCCGAACCAACTATTTCACCACAAGAGTTATATGCCGTCGAAACCAAAGTTGAGTGCGATAGCCTCAACATCACAAAACAAGTACAAACCGCACCTGATCTGGCTGATTTTCAAAGCCATAAACAGCCGCTACATGCCCTGCATGATCATCTACAAAGCATGCTTGATCATGGCTGGCGCTTATTACTCGTAGGACATGGCTTGGGTCAGCAAGAACGTATGTGTGAATCCTTGCATGCACTTCAATCAGAGATTGCCCACTGCACAGGCTTGCATGATATGCCAGCCACAGGCATTGCCACAGCCATTGGCAGCCTTGAAGCAGGCTTTGCACTAAGTGAAGAGAAAATATTACTACTTACAGGGCGCGAACTATTGGGGCAACGCCTACCGCGCAAGCGTGGACGTGGTACGGTTATTTTACATGCTGATGCCTTCACCTCCATTGCAGAACTCAAACTCAATGATCCAGTTGTGCATGAAGATCATGGTGTTGGGCGTTATCTTGGGCTTGAAAGCATGGATGATGATGGTGAGCAGAGTGATTTTATCAAAATCGCTTATGCCGATAAAGCGCAAGTATTTATCCCTGTTGAAGATTTGGATCGCTTGCATCGTTATACAGGTGACGATTCACCAACACTCAATAAACTAGGCACTGAAAAGTGGAAAAAGACCCGTGAACGTGTACAGCGTGATTTACTTGCAATGGCACATGAGCTTATCGAAACCGAAGCCGAGCGCAGCCATGCCACACGTCCAGCCATCCATCTTGAAGGTGAATTATTGGAACGTTACGAAGAGTTTTCGGCTCGATTCCCCTTTGAAGAAACTGATGAGCAGGCAGCTGCCATTGATGCAGTCATGGGCGATTTAGCCAAAGATAAACCTATGGATCGGGTCGTGTGCGGGGATGTTGGTTTTGGTAAAACCGAAGTTGCCATGCGTGCGGCTTTTGTGGTTGCTGCGAGTGGCAAACAAGTCGCTATTCTCGCCCCTACTACCGTGCTTGCCAACCAGCATTATAGCAGCTTTGCGGAGCGATTCTCTGGCTTGGGTCTCAAAGTTGAGCTTATTTCACGTTTGCAAGGCAAAAAAGACAGTGATCGAATTACACGTGAGCTAAAAAATGGTGATATTCGTGTGATTATCGGAACCCATCGTTTGTTATCTGATACTTTCACCTTTGCTGATTTAGGCCTAACCATTGTTGATGAAGAGCAGCGTTTTGGTGTCAAACACAAACAAAAACTCAAAACCATGCATGCCAGCGTGGATTTACTCACCCTGACTGCAACACCTATTCCCCGCACCTTACATCAAACTCTGGCTGGCTTGCGCACTGTCTCGATTATCAGCACGCCACCTGCCGAGCGTGAAGCAATTCGCACCATGGTTTGTAGCTTTGATGTGCATGTTGCCAATGAAGCGATTCGCCGTGAATTATACCGTGGTGGGCAGATATATTATCTACATAATCATGTAAAAAGCATTGACCGCATTGCTAAACGCTTGCGCGAACAAGTGCCCGAAGCTGAAATCGGCATTGCGCATGGACAAATGAACCCTGCTGAATTGGATAAGCAGATGATGGATTTTTACGAGGGTCGCTTGCATGTCCTTGTTTGCACGACCATTGTGGAATCAGGCTTGGATGTACCCAATGCGAATACGTTAATAGTCGAACGCGCAGACTTATTGGGTTTGGCGCAACTGCATCAAATTCGCGGACGTGTTGGGCGTAGCCATCGTCAAGCCTATGCTTATTTATTTACCCCCGATGCCAGAGCCTTGAGCGTCAATGCCCGCGAACGTTTACAAGCCATTGCCGAGCATACCGAACTCGGAGCAGGATTTTTGTTGGCAAGACAAGATATGGAGATTCGCGGTGCAGGCAATCTTCTTGGTGCAGAGCAAAGTGGCAAAATTGAAGACATTGGCTTGGATATGTACATGGAAATGCTTGCTGAAGCGGTGGCAGAGGCACGCGGCGAAGCAAGCAAACCCAAACAACCACTGAACCTACGCAGTGGTGTGAGCGCGATTTTACCAGCTGATTATATTCCACAACCAGGCGAGCGCTTGGCATTGTATCGTCGTATTGCTCGCGCTGATTCGGATGAGAAGATTACTTTATTGTTTGAAGAAATGACCGATCGTTTTGGCAAAATGCCAGACATAGCACGCTTAACACTAGAAGTTGCGCGTCTACGATGGCGTGGGCAAGCACTGCAATTATCCGCCATGCAAAATCAAACAACGGGTATGCGTTTTCATTTTACTGCCAACTCACCCATTGACCCAGCAAGCATGATGATGCGTGTGCAAAAAGAGCCAAATCGTTTTCGTTTAACACCTGATGGCAATTTGACGATGTTATGGAGCCATGATGATGCCCGTACTCGCTTGAAAGACTGCATTGCCTTTATGGATAAGCTATTGGAGAGTAACGCACCATGACGCGCCCTATGACACCACCAACACACCGCCCTACACTTTCTGAACCTGGTCTATTGTTTATGGATATGGATTCCACATTGATTCAATGCGAGTGCATTGATGAAATTGCGGCTTTCTTAGGCATTAAAGCACAAATATCCGAAATTACGGAACGTGCTATGCGTGGTGAGTTGGATTTTGCGGCATCATTAACCGAACGTGTACAACTATTAGCTGGTCTTGATGCCAGTGTATTGGAAAAAGTTTACCAAGAATGCATTGAGCTTACCGATGGTGCGGAAACATTGATTTCAACTGTTCAGGCACACGGCTGGAAAGTTGGTTTGGTATCAGGTGGGTTCACCTATTTCACCGATAAATTCCAAGCCCGTTTAAATCTTGATTTCACGCGCTCAAATGTTTTACAAATCCATAACAATAAACTTACTGGCGGTATTGTCGGTGATATTATTGATGCCGATTGCAAACGCCGCTGCCTGCAAGAGCAAGCAGGTATTTTCAGTATTCCTATGCAACAAACCGTTGCCATTGGTGATGGCGCAAATGATTTACCAATGATTCATGCCGCAGGGCTTGGTATTGCCTTTCATGCTAAACCCACCGTGCAAGCCCAAGCTGATGTCGCTATCAATGATGGTGGTTTAGATAAAGTTTTACATTTCCTGCGTTAAACCATCTAAAAACAACTACGACCTC
>CAYPXU010000114.1:0-5948 GCA_964414875.1 uncultured Zetaproteobacteria bacterium
AGCGTTTTACACCACGGTTTTTCAATGATGACCACAAAATACGATGCATGGCTGTATTGCTAGCTCCACACGCCGCAATCGCCGCATCAACTTCTCCTTCTCGGACATGCGCTTCGATGCTTGCCACTTCTTTGGTCGGTACAACAACCGAACGACGCAGACTCCAAGCGCGTTCAAAAATCAATGTCACTGTGACAATAGAAAGAGCAAGGAGCACATAAATAACAATGCCCCCTTGGGTGATAAATTCGTACACGTATTGCCTCCTGATTCAACAAACCATATTAAACGTTCATTTATTGTGCGGATTATAGGAGCAAGTCCACCCACTGCAATGCAACATCACGTTTTCTTTTTAATACAGGGTTAAATTGACTTACTTTTCCATCTAATAACGACCATATCACCGCACCGTTAGCTGTATTCCAAATATCGCTTCCTACATCCTTATAGCGTTGCATTACATCATCTTTTGGAAAACCAAAATAATTGTTTTTCCCTGTTTGTGCAATGATAATATCTGGCTGAACACGTTGAACAAAACTTATTGTGCTCGATGTTCGACTGCCATGATGCGGCATCAACATCAGCGTCTGCTGCTGCAAGCCAGGCGCTTTTAACAAAGCTTTCTCCACAGGTGCTTCCATATCTCCTGATAATAGTATGCGTTTGCCATCCTCCATTTCCAGCACGCAAACCAAGGATGTATTGTTATCATTATCAGGTGCATAGCCTTGTGGCGGCCATAAAACATGCACCTTCACCTGCCCCATATCTAGCACATCGCCTTTTTTTAACCAGCGCACCACACCACCATTGTTTTGCACGCGCCGAACCGTTTTCTGCATCACATCATAGGCATGGTTGGCAGGCACATCTGCCAGCCATAATGCAGATACTTTGCGCACCGAATCCAACAAACGCGGCGCACCACCTGCATGATCCGACTGGGCATGGCTTAACATCAACACATCAATATGTGTCAAACCTAGGGCACGCAACCCAGATGCAACCGTGGTTCCACCATTAAAGCGGCTATATTTACGCCCTGGCACATCCACCACCAACACATGCACTGTTTTTTTATTTGGTAATACTTGAATCAGACTTGCAGCGGCTCCTTGCCCAACATCCCATGCAATAAATTGAGATGTTGCTGGCGCATATTCAGCCACAACCCCATAAGCGTATACAAATAATGTTCCGCTTATCAGCAACATTGCGATGCTTTTTTGTTTGCGAAACCACAACAAGCCCGCACATAACATGCCTAATGCGTAAAAAGCACTCCAAATAAACGGTATATTAGGCAGCCAAAGATTACCGCCGACCCAAGCATGTATATGCTGCAATATGGCATTGCCCATTTCAATGCCATAACCCGACCATGCCATAAATATTTCAGCCAAAGTATGGAAATTCAACAGCGCCGATATTTCACCCAACAATGCCCATGGAAGAATCCAACCACCATACAATGGCACGAGCATCAAATTGGCAGGCAGACTCCAAACAGGTAAACGCCCAAACACGTCTGCAATGATTGGTAAGGTAGCTAGCCCTGCCACAATACTTACAACTGCCAAGCTCTTTAGATAACGTAAGAGTTGATTCGATTTGAGGCTATCATTGTGTTCAATACGATGGACAAACAATAACAAAGCCAAGCTTGCTACAAATGATAACCATAATGATATGGATAATACTGCTGCGGCATCCCATAAAAGAATCAACATCAATGCCAGCAGCAAGGTATTCACAGGTTGGTAACGCGCCCGTAACCACCAAGCCAATGCCGCAGCACCCAACATGAGTGCCGCTCGCTGGCTTGGCAAAGGCCAACCAGCCAATGTTGCGTAGGCAATCGCACACAAAACACCCACTGCCAAACTACAATGGCGCACTGGAAAACGCACAATCCATGCTTCGCGACGCGTTAAAAACCACCAGCACAACATCGCACCCCAAGCTGCAACCATCCCTACATGCAAACCTGAAATTGCCAATAAATGTGCTGCGCCTGTTGCCGCAAAGGCTTCTTGAATATCAATCGGAATCGCATCACGTTTTGCCAATAGCAAGGCCTGCAATACACCACTTTGCGCAGCATCGTTGGGCAATACAGCTTGAACCTTGGCACGCCAATGGTTTAGCAAACCTGTTTCCGAATTTAAAATTTCAATCTTACCGCGCACGCTGCCTATAAGTGCAATATGTCTGTCAAAACAGTAAGCTTCATAATCAAAACCACCTGGATTCTGTCGGTTCACGGGTGCTCGAAGCTTGGCTTTTAAACGAACAGACTGCCCAGCCTGCGGTAATTGTTTGGCATGCCAAACATATACATCAACCATACCTAGCAATGATTCACCATCATCACGTTGCACATGCTTGAGTCGCAACCGTGTCGCATTCGGACTTATACGCACCGATTCGACATCAGCCTGCAATATCATTTCATGACCCACCCAACTAGCGTCATACATGACTTGCCGAGCATCATTAAGCAGCCATAAGCCACCCCAAAGCAGCCCCAATATTCCCCACAAACAAAAAAGGCGATGCCAACGCATCGCCCAACTCACACACAAAACACCCAACAATAACACATCAAACTGCCATGACACCGCATCCATGCGTGCTGCAGCCAAACCCAGTACCCATGCCAAGCTCGGCAATAATAATGGTATAGCTCGCAGATTCAGCATTAACTATTAGCAGAGTAAATAAGTTTCCCGCGAATCATCACATCATCACCTAATTTACACCTTTGAATATCCTGCAAATGCACCACATCAGACATATAGGCGACCCCTAAACCATGCCAAAGATTCACAGCCTCTGTACCCCCAATCAATAAAGGTGCTTGATAAAGCAATAATTCATTGGCGTATTGATGTTCCAAAAAGGCTGCATGTAATTGCCCACCACCTTCCAACATCACTTGCAGATAACCATCTTCTGCCAAATGTTTTAAGGCAGCTTGTAAATCAAGCACTTCTACCACATCCATGCCAGCCTCTTGCCACAATGCCGTATGATCATTGCTGCTATTATATACATACATACGTGATGGGGCCTCATCACTTAATAATTTATAGTCAGAGGAAAAATCAGGTGTCTGCTTAGCAATCACCACCCGCAATGGATGCTCTCCTTTTAATCGAGCATCACGTACAGTAAGTGATGGGTTATCACCTTGAAGTGTGCCAACACCCACCACAATCGCATCACTCATCGCCCGAATTTGATGAGCATGTTTGCGCGATTCTGATCCTGTAATCCATTGCGAATCGCGGTTTCGCGTTGCTAGTTTACCATCCAGTGAAATTGCTGCCTTGGCAATCACATAAGGCATACCAGTCGCCAAATAATGAAAGAATGCCACATTCAAAGCATCTGCCTCTTCGCGCATCACACCGCCCAACACCTCAAGCCCTTTATTTTTTAAAAATACTGAACCACCCGACATACACGGATTCGGATCAGCCGATGCAAATATCACACGTGTAATACCAGCCTTTAATATGGCTTCTGTACAAGGTGGTGTTCGACCATGCCCTGCACAAGGCTCTAACGTCACATAAATTGTGCCACCGAAAGCCTTCTCTCCTGCATCTTGCAAGGCATTCACCTCAGCATGCGCTTCTCCAGCTCGATGATGCCAGCCTTCCCCAACAATCTTGCCATCACGCACAACCACCGCACCCACACGCGGGTTAGGGTGTGTACGACCCACGCCTTTCTTCGCAAGCTTGATCGCGCGCGTCATATGCAACAAATCCACTGAGGTTGTCCGTGTTCCTACCTCACCCATAATATTTCTTCCCCTTAAGCCTTAGACTCATCGTAGAATCCTACCATATGACAAACATTGCAATATTGTACGCCTGTTTCCCACAAAGAATATTTAAAATACATCTTCGACTTTATTTAAATTTACTTTGCTATACGCTCAGCTCATGCATTTTATCGCAACATTAAAACAATCATTTTTAAATGGTATTTTACCACGCCAATCACAATATGAAATGATTGTATCATCTTTGGGAGCCATTGTTGGTATTGGCATGGTTGTTTGGGTTAGCCATTTTTTTGTAGATGATGCGGGTTTACCTTTTATTGTTGCATCCATGGGTGCTGCGGCTGTCTTGCTCTACGCAGCTCCCCATAGCCCACTCACGCAACCTTGGGCTTTTGTCGGTGGTCATCTTATTTCCGCGACTGTAGGAGTCACCTGCGCTCAATGGGTTCCTGATCTCTTTTTAGCCAGTGGTCTGGCTGTTGGACTCGCTATCTATGCCATGCATCAATTAAACTGCTTACACCCACCAGGTGGAGCAGCCGCATTGGTTACTGTTGTTGGTGGGGAGCAAATTCACGCTCTGGGTTACTTATACGTGCTGGTTCCAGTGGCTTTAAATGTTTGTATTCTTGCCCTAGCAGTTGCAGCCACACGCGCATGGATTGCACACCATCAACAAAAAAGCTCTTTTATTTTCTATGATGATAAACAAGAAAATAATAGCACCGCAAACAGCATGCCTTTTTCAACCGATGACTTAAGCAGTGCCTTGCATGAAATGCATGCCTATATTGATGTTTCTATTGAAGATTTAAATCAAATTTATGCACATGCCAACTTATTCGCACACAAACGTGAGTTAGGCTCCATGACTTGCCATGATATGATGCAAACAAACATTGCCTCTGTTGAATTTGGCGATTATCTGGATACAACATGGGCACTTATGCAACGACATGGTTTAAAAGGTGTTCCTGTCACCAATAGGGTTCAACGCATTATAGGCATGATTACCGTCACCGACTTTCAAAAAGAAGCTGCCAAATATTCTGGAGAAACGGTTGAAAAACGTTTAAAACAAATGATGAAACGCACGGGTGAATTAAGTTCAAATAAACCAGAAGTAGTTGGTCAACTCATGACATCCCCCGCCATCACACTATCTGAGGCGACACCTGTCACCGAAGCAGTTTCAGTTTTTGCGGAAAATAAAATCAGTCATATCCCTATAATCAATGATGAACAGCGACTCGTAGGAATATTGTTGCGCTCAGATATACATATTCGCAACGAATAACTTGGGCATTGAAATTTAAAAGCGTACAAATTTCAAGCTTGCACCTATAAATCAAGATACGCAGCATAGCTGCATGTTGATTGTTATCTCTCCAGCCAAAAAACTTAATATGGATGCTCCAGCTCCTATTTCATCCCATACACAGCCACAATTATTACCATATGCTCAACAGCTTATAGATGGCTTACGTGAAAAAGACAGCTTCGATATTTCCGAGCTTATGAAATTATCTATGAAGCTCGCCGATTTGAATGTGGCACGTTATCAAACATGGCAAACACCATTTCATACCGACAATGCTAAACAAGCACTCTGGGCATTTCGTGGTGATGTTTATCAAACTATGGATGCAGATACATTTAGTGATGATGATACAAGCTTTGCGCAGACTCATTTGCGTATTTTATCTGGATTATATGGTCTATTACGACCCTTTGATTTGATGCAAGCCTATCGCTTGGAAATGGGGACTAAACTCAACAATATCCGAGGCAAAGATTTGTATGCATTTTGGGGTGATATCATCACGGAACACCTCAACATTGCTTTAAAAGAGCAAGGCGATGATATTCTCATCAACCTAGCATCACAGGAATACTTCAAATCTATCAACCCCAAAGCATTAAAAGCAAACATCATCATGCCTGTGTTCAAAGAACATAAAAATGGGCAATACAAAGTCATTGGTATTTATGCCAAACGCGCCCGTGGTTTGATGAGCCGTTATATTATCCAGAATCAATTAACAAAACCTGATGAATTGCATGAATTTAATGTTGATGGTTATAACTGGAACCCTGAATTTTCCAATTCCAAACAAATGGTATTTACGCGTTAATAATTACA
>CAYPXU010000115.1:0-5904 GCA_964414875.1 uncultured Zetaproteobacteria bacterium
CTTACTTGCTGCTTTATTCGCAATCATCACGACGATTTATGAATAATGCGGGCTAAATACTTAGAGGCCCATCTAAAAACGCCAATTCTTCCCATACATGCGTGGCATGCCCATCAGCATCACGAAAGCGCAAGTTATGTTGATGCGGAACCAAACGATGCGCCCGCCCATAACTATCCTCCTGCACATCCGCACCTTCTTCGCCAGATAAAATAAGCAAATCATCCTCAATCAAAAGGTCTACAATTTCGTAAGCTTGCCCCATATAGTTCACCCTACGACCAATCAGCTTCCGTAGAGCATCTGCATTCTCAACCAGTGCTTGCAATCCCGATTCGCTCATCCCATGCTCCTCCCAGTGTGCTATCATCAATAAACCAAGCATAGCAGCAGTGTGCGATACACACATTAAAAATATCCACTAATGCACATACCTATGTAGGAGATAAGTTTATGGAAATCTGGCAAACCTTACAACAGTGGGAGTTTCTTAACATCCCCGTTTCTCGCTGGTTTTCAGCCTTTCTTTTACTTTTATTAACCATGGCTGTTCAACGCTACCTTATCAAAGCTTTTCATCACATCACCCACACCATCACTGCCCACACAGAAACACCGTTGGATGATCTATTGCTCACTGCTGCTGAAAAACCTGCAGGCTGGCTTATTCTTATCCTTGGTGTGATGGTCAGCATGCATATATTAAACCCACCATTAGAATCTTTTCCACTTGTTGATATTGCCGATAATGCAGCGCGTTTAGCAGCTATTGCATTGGGTAGCTGGTTTACTTGGCGACTGATTGATGGCTTTTCGGCCTATTTTAGCGCTCGTGCAGCGGATACCCAGACAGCCTTGGATGATCAGCTTGTACCATTCATTAGCAAAACGCTAAAAATATTCCTTGTTTTCACACTCATCCTCGTTTTAGCCCAAAATATGGGTTACTCTATCTCAGGTCTAATCGCCTCCTTGGGCATTGGCGGTTTGGCTGTTGCTATGGCTGCTAAAGACACCATCGCCAATATTTTCGGCTCTATTATGATTCTTATTGATCGACCATTCACTGTTGGCGACTGGATTAAAACCAATGAGTTTGAGGGCGTCGTTGAAGAAGTTGGTTTTCGCTCCACACGCATCCGAACCTTTGCAAAAACCCTAGTAAATGTACCAAATTCACAACTTGCCAATATGGTTATTGATAATATTGATGCCATGCCCAAACGCCGTGTAAAAATGCGCATTGGTATTACCTATGACACTACTCCAGAAAAAATGCAGCAAGCCATTACAGCTATTGAGAAAATCCTGAAACGTCATGTCGGCGTAGATCAAGTTTTTTCACTGGTAAAATTTGATGCATTTGAAGATTCATCATTATCTATTTTTCTTTATTATTTCACCAAAAGTACCCATTGGGATGAATATTTACAGGTTCGCCAAGAAATTAACTTAGAAATCATGCAAGCCCTAGAGAAACTCAAACTTGAGTTTGCTTTCCCTAGCCGTTCACTTTATTTACATGACATGGATAAAAAAGGCATAAAAACAGCATAAAAACGTAACGATTCAGATTGCCGATGAACTGAATCGTTACAAGAAAACGGGCGGTTTGACCGCCCGTACATGCATAGACGCATGAATTAAACCTTACAATTTACAGGTCGTAAGTTGTTTCTTCATGGGTATTTTCCCAGACATAGGTTGACTGCACCACTTCATCACTAGGGACAAAGAATGTACCCAATTCAAGTGCGCCTACAACTGTACGTCCAACAGTATGAAAAGCTCCTTTTACCGCACCGTAAGTAATAGCAACCAACACATTGCTTTTTTCACTTTCCAAAACAATATTTTTAGGAATTTCACCCCATCCTGTTGCTGCATTTGCTAAACCACGCGTAAATTTAGAACCCGAATCATTGGCATAATCGCCTGCCATTGCCAGACCACCAAATGCCAGCGTTGCGATGGCCATAATAGCCAGCGCCATTCCTGTTTTATATACTTTCATCACACACCTCCTAACACAGTACATCAAGCAGCCAATGCTGCTGAGCCATCCATCAGATCTATCATGCAATGGCATACTATTAGTGTAAGCCGTTTGAAAAGACTTACAAAATAATTCCCATCCGTTAATGTGGCGAAATGGGACACTCCAAACACATTGAAACTTCTATAGAGGCATTTACCGATGGTGCATGCTCGGGAAACCCCGGCCCTGGCGGATGGGGTGTCTGGCTACGCTATGGCAACCATGAAAAAGAGTTGTGTGGTGGCGAAGCTCATAGCACCAATCAGCGCATGGAGCTACAAGCTGCCATTGAAGCCCTCAAAGCGTTGAAAAAACCTTCGAAGATAACTATTTATTCTGACTCCAAATATGTCATTCAAGGTATCACCGAATGGATAACAGGCTGGAAAAAGCGCGGTTGGAAAAACGCCGCAAAAAAAGATGTCGCTAATCAAGATTTATGGCAACAACTCGATACACTCAACAATCTGCATAACGTCACATGGCAGTGGGTTAAAGGGCATGCAGGGCATGCAGGCAATGAACGTGCCGACGAATTAGCTCGCCAAGGCATTCCTACTTCCACACCTAAATAGTGCTTAAATCATGCGATTATGTCATTTTGACCGACGCAGATAAACCTTATGCCGCGCCGTGCCTGCCAAAGCTTTAATCATGCAATACAAGCTCTTGCAAGGTTACAGGCTGTTTGTAATTCCCCATCTCGCCTGATTTTTTAACCACCAGCGGCTTGCCCCCATCTCGCCGCCTTAACCATAACTCATCCCCAACCCGAACATCCTCAACAAGCAAAGACTGCCGCATCGATTCATGCAAAGCAGAAGGGCGCTTGCAACATAGCGAAATATCATGCTGATTGGGTTGTAATTTAACATTCAGACGACGCAACACACTCGGCGTTAGCTTTACTTCTTTACCATTTCCATCTCGTACACGCAGCCATAAATCACGCTGTTTTGGCATTGCTGCCAAAGTTGGCAGTGTGCCAAATGATAAAAAGTTCAAAAGAAAATCATAGTCCATCAAACCCGATGCAAGTGCATGATGGTTTCCCACAGCAATGGACACATTCGCAGCCCAAGGCAGCCATGCCGAATGACTGCTAACCACCAGATCACGATTCAACAGCGAATCACCATCAACATAAGCATTAAGCACTTCAACACCTTGCAGCTCTTCTCCTGCCTGCAAGTTTAACTGCCACAAAAAATCACTGCTGGGCTGCATTTCATCGGCCTGCAAATTACCTTCAGCACTCACACTGGCAACGCTTTCCAACCAAGCTGCCGCATTGGTGCCAAAATGTGGTGTCGATAAAAACACCAACCTACGAATAGGGCTTTTAGTATGATGGCTTAAATATTGCCGAACAATCAGGCCTCCCATACTATGGGCAATCACATCCACTTGTTTAAATGGCAATAAATACCGTTCAAATTGTTCTTCGAGCACTTCAATAGGTGGGAAACGCCCTGCAACTACCCCTGTACGATAGGTGAAAAAATATATATCCCGATGCATATGTGCTTCAAAACGCCGTAAAGCTTCTACATCTGACCAAGTAAACTCACTACCATTCCAGCCATGCACTAAAATCACTGGTGGCGCATCAGGGTAATCGACTTGCATCAAGTCACTGATAGCCCGCCATTGTTGCCACAGTTCATCCGTAGCTTGCACACTGTTTTTAACACAGCCCACAGATAATAGGCATATGAACATCACCATGACATTACGCATATTCAACCACATCGTTGCAAGCATAGCGTTGTTCTCTAATTTAGATAGCATATCGCCCATGAAATTTCTTATCGACTTCTTCCCCATTGTTTTCTTTTTTATTGCTTTCAAAATGTACGATATTTATGTGGCTACAGCTGTATTGATTATAGGCTCCTTGATTCAAACTAGTGTGCATTGGCTTATGCACCGCCGTTTTGAAAAAATGCATGTGATTACCTTGGTATTGGTCTGCGTATTTGGCGGGCTAACTTTGATGCTGCAAGATGAAATGTTTATCAAATGGAAACCCACTGTCATCAACTGGCTATTTGCTATTGCTTTTATCGGCAGCCAATTCATCGGCAAGAAAAGCATCATTCAACGCATGATGGGCGATCACATGGTCTTACCAGCCAAGATTTGGTTACATCTTAACATTGCTTGGACTTTATTCTTTATTGCACTGGGTATTGCCAATCTTTATGTTGTTTATAACTTTGATACAGAAACTTGGGTTAATTTTAAATTGTTCGGTCTGCTGGGTTTAACTTTTGTATTTGTGATTGCGCAAAGTTTGTATGTCGCTCGTTTTATCAAAGAGCCAGAACATAATGATACAGACGACTCACAATAAACCATCCCACGCAGCTCGGTCGCAGTTCATTGAAGGAAGGCTAGCTCAACTCTGAAGATACCATGTCTTCATTGCGGCAATCCATTTCCTTAAGCTTAAACCTGTCTATCAATAAATATTTTTTCGATGCCCAACTCTAATAACCAAAACAACCAATTTTTCATCTTGAATTTCACTGATGATCCAATAATTTCCTACTCGGTATCGCCAAAGCCCACCTAAATTTCCCTTAAGCTCTTTGCCAAAAACTCTTGGATTTTCTTGTGATGCGACCTTTTCTTTCAAATAGCCTAAAACCTTTCTTGCATCAGATTTGTCCAACTTGGACAGTTGCTTTTTTACCTTTGGTGCAAACTCAAAAGCTTGGTAAGCTTGGGGTCGGACCAATCTAAGTGATTGATATTAAATGATTTAAACCCTACACATTGGCTAATATAGGGCTTAGAAGCCCCTTTTTTAGGGTGAAAAGGCTACCTTAAGGGGCTATAGTGTGCTTTATGCCAAGAGCGAGCCGTCATCACATACCCAATCAGGTATGGCACATTACCCACCGCTGCCATCAAGCCGACTTTTGAAGCTTGGGGTCGGACCAATCCAAGTGCTTGATATTAAATGATTTAAACCCTCCACATTGGCTAATATAGGGCTTAGAAGCCCCTTTTTTAGGGTGAAAAGGCTACTTTAAGGGGCTATAGTGTGCTTTATGCCAAGAGCGAGCCGTCATCACATACCCAATCAGGTATGGCACATTACCCACCGTTGCCATCAAGCCGACTTTCTTTTTAAGTTTGCCAAGGACAGAAAATGCTGGCTTCAGTGGTTATATGAAGCCAAAAAGCGTTACCAACTTTGCATTTTGAATTATATGGTCACATCCAACCATATTCACTTGCTGGTCATGGATGATAAAAACGATGCAATCTCAAAAAGCATGCAGCTTGTTGCAGGCAGGACCGCACAAGATTTTAACCGCAGGAAAGGGCGGAATGGGGCTTTTTGGGAGGATCGTTATCATGCTACCGCCATTGAAAGTGGCGAACATCTTCTACGCTGCCTAGTTTATATGGACATGAACATGGTTAGAGCAGGTGTTGTACCTCATCCATCCCAGTGGCAACACAGTGGCAACACAGTGGTTATCATGAGATCCAATCACCACCTCAACGTTACCGTTTGATTGACAGGCAGAAGCTTATTGAGCTTACGGGCATGCCCGATGAGCAGCAACTTCAACACCTGCATCAAGAATGGATACAACAAGCTTGCTCTCAAAATCAGGCTAAACAAGCCATGTGGGTTGAATCTGTGGCTGTGGGCAGTGAGTCATTTGTTTTGGATATGAAGGCGAAGATGGGGTTCAGTGTGTTGGGGCGAAAAACCTGTTTTAATGATGATATTTACACATTGAGAGAGCCTGAAAGTGCTTATAATGTCCATTTACATAGTAAAAAGGTGCCTCTAAGCTCTGAAAATACGGTTTATTTTGATGAAAACTTATAACAATCAAATG
>CAYPXU010000116.1:0-5787 GCA_964414875.1 uncultured Zetaproteobacteria bacterium
TGGTTGATTTTTAACGCTATTTATTGACTGATGCCCGTCAATATAGAAGCCTTCTATATTTCGATAAGTATATTTCAGAGAGATAATGAGGGTGAGAGTGATGAGCCAAGAGAAACCGCAAATTAAAAACTTTTCTGCTGGCACAATCATCTTGCAAGAGGGCGAAGTCAGTGATGGTGTTTATGTTTTATTGTCTGGCAGTGTTGTTATTTCGCGGCGTGATGATTTTGGACGTAACCTAGTTCTAGCAGAACTCTCAGAGGGTGAGGTGTTTGGTGAGATGGGTTTGATTAGCCATGATCCTTGCTCAGCCACGGTAAGCACGGTTGGTGATGTGCAGGCTCGATTTTTTAATAAACAAGAATTTATTCAAGCTATGAGCGAGAATTTCTCATCTGTGGAGAGTGTTTTAAGCACGTTATTTCAACGTATGCGATTGATGAATCTTCGGGTGATGGAGTTGGAGAACCAGCTTGGAGCGCAAGCAAAGCAACAAGGTGAAACGAAGATAAAAGTGATCAGCTTCAAGTCTGGTAATGTCACGTTATCAGGTCAAACAGAGCAGGCAAAACACGCGCTGGGTGGTGTGGATCGTTTGCTTATTGAGAAATTTCCTTTTCGCATTGGGCGCTGGGCAGCTAAAAATCTAAAAAGCTCATGGTTTTTGGGTAGTGATGAAAATGATTTGGATATTCATGATATTCCTCCTTATGGCATTTCGCGGCATCATTGCCAATTTGAACGTACCAAGGCTGGTATTTTTCTTGTTGATGAGTCGCGTTTGGGTGTATGGGTGAATGGTGAACGCTTGAGAAAAAAAGATGGTGGGGTCATTAAAGTTGCTTTGGATCCTGGAACTTATACGATTTCTTTGGGTTCTGTTGAGAGTGTGTTTATGTTTGAAGTGATTGTTTGGTAGATTTTGGGTGTGTCCTGAATAGTTGCAAAATAATAAGTTAGGGGCAGTCGTTATTCTTTATAGCTTGGCTGTAAATGGTATTTTTGAACGTACATTCAAGCTACTGAGGCGAGATGTCTTACAAATACTGTCATGTCCTTGTTTTTTCTTGAATAGCAACAGATCCTTTATAAGTCGCACCATATGTAAGCTTATCACTATGCAGGTTAGGAAGTAACAATGAATAAGTATTTTTGGATGATTATTTCTTTAGTATTATTGTTTATAGGTGGTTTGGTATTTTTTGAGAAAAATAGTGATGTCCCTCCTGATAAAATCCCACCAGCAGCTACTTCCGATGTAGAACAGTTGATGCGAGTAGCTAGTACAGAAGATCTACCTATGATGAAGCAACGCAAACAGTTGCGCGCCTTGGTGCCATATAGCCGAAGTGATTTTACTATTCTGGCAAATGGTCAGGTGCAAGGCATGCAGGTCGAGCTACTCAAACAGTATGCAGCTTTGTTAAATAAAAATATAAAACGAGAAGTTGATAAAATTCATATTACATGGATTCCAACGTCATTTGATCGTTTATTAGCTGATTTATTGGCTGGTAAGGGTGATGTAGCTGCTGCACTATTGACTGTGACTCCTAAACGCCTTGAGAAAGTCAATTTTGCAACCGCTGCACAATTCACTGCCGATGAGGTGATAGTTGTATCTAAGGATGTCATAGGTATTACTAGCCTTAAAGACTTATCTGGGCGTGATGTGTATGTACTAAAAGGCAGTAGTTATGAAGAGCATTTACGCGACATAAATGAACGTTGGTTAAGCCAAGGTGTAAAGCCAATTGTGATCAAAACCATGGATAAACGTCTGTTATCTGAAGATATTCTTAAGATGGTACATGCAGGTATGCTGCCCATCACGGTGGTAGATGATTATAAAGCGCATGTCTGGGCAAAGGTTTTAGATAATGTGCGTGTATTGGATGATATAAAAATTAAAACGGGCAATCAACTTGGTTGGGCAGTTCGCAAGAATAATCCAGTATTACTCAAAAGCTTGAATCATTTTGCAAGTACCGTGAAAATGGGAAGTTTGATGGGTAATATGCTATTTAAGCGATATTTCAATGCAAATTGGATTAAACGTCCGCTTGCAGAAGATGAGCAAAGCAAGGTGAAAAAAGTCATTGGCGTATTTGAAAAATATGCCAAAGTGTATGACTACGATGTGTTGGCAGCTGTTGCACAGGCATATCAAGAGTCACATTTGGATCAGAATCGACGCAGTCAGCGAGGGGCAGTAGGGATCATGCAATTATTACCATCCACTGCCGCAAGTCCGAATGTAGGTATTGCAGATATTTCTAGTTTGGACAGCAATATTCATGCAGGTGTAAAATATTTGGCATTTTTAAGGAACCGTTACTTTTCGAGTCCTGATATAAGTGAGGTGGATCGCCTAGCTTTTGGTTGGGCTGCATATAATGCAGGGCCCGCAAAAGTGATGAAAATGCGCAAGTTGGCAAAGGGTATGGGGTTAAACCCTAATATATGGTTTGACCATGTTGAATTGGCGGCAGCTAAGTTGGTTGGTCGTGAAACGGTTCATTATGTGCGCAGTATTTTTACGCACTATATTGCTTACCGTTTGATTCAAGAACGTTTTGCAAAAGATCTTGATATGAATACGTCATCACCTACCCATGGATAGGTGATGACGTGCTTTATGGTTTAGCTTACTGCGTTAACAGGCTATTAATTTTGCGAACAAATCCTGCTGGATCTTCAGGTAATGCGCCTTCTGCCAAAATAGCTTGATCGAAAAGAATATCGGAGAAATCCGCTATTTTATCTTTGGAACGCATTTTCGCCAAACGTTTAACCAATTCATGTTCTGGGTTGATTTCTAAGATTGGTTTGACTGATGGCACATCCTGACCTGCTTGTTTTAGGATGCGTTCCATATTGCCCGTAATATCAAAGTCATCAGATACCAAGCAAGCAGGTGATTCTGTCAAACGATCTGTAGTGCGAACATCTTTTACTTTATCTCCCAAGGATTCTTTGAGTTTTTTCACTGCAGGTTCAGCTGATTTAACTGCTTCTTCATGCTCTTTTTTATCTTCTTCTGCATTTTCTCCAATATTGGATAAGTCCAACTCACCCTTGGCAATGGATTTTAGTTTCTTACCATCAAACTCTTCCAAGTGAGAGGTCAACCATTCATCAATACGATCAGATAGAAGCAATACTTCGATGCCTTTTTTGCGGAAAACTTCCAAGTGTGGGCTATGTTTTGCCGCTGCCAACGTTTCAGCAGTGATATAATAGATGGTATCTTGATTTTCAACCATGCGCTCCACATAATCATTGAATGATATAGTTTGTTCATCACTTTCAGTGCTGGAGAAACGTAATAATTTAGCAATGCGTTCACGGTTAGCGGAATCTTCAATAATGCCTTCTTTCAAGCAGTTTCCGAATTGTTCCCATGCTGTGGCGTAATCAGTATTTTCGTCACTGGCATTTTTCGCCATATCTTCAAGCATGCTCAAAACACGTTTGGTAGCACCTTTTTTCATAGCACTCATGGCAGGGCTTTGTTGTAAAATTTCACGCGATACATTCAATGGTAAATCATTGCTATCCATCACACCGCGCACAAAACGTAGGTAGCGGGGCAGTAAATCTTCGGTAGCCTCAGTGATAAACACACGGCGAACATAAAGTTTTACCCCATGTTTGCTTTCGGCTTGCCATAAATCAAATGGCGCACGTTTGGGGATATAGAGTAGCAAAGTATATTCATACTTTCCTTCTAATTTTTGGTGTAAACGGGTTAAAGGGTCTTCAAAGTCATGTCCGATATGTTTATAGAAGTTATTGTACTCTTCATCTGATAATTCAGATTTTGGACGTGTCCATAATGCCGAAGCTTGGTTGATCGTTTCAATTTCTGCTGGTTTTTCCTCTTCGCCTTCGGCAGCAGGCATCGGTGTGCCAAGCATGCGAATAGGGAAGGGGATATGATCAGCGTATTTATGAATAATGCTGGTTAAACGGAATGACTCGAGAAACTCATCGGCTTCTTCACGCAAATGTAGAACAATTTCTGTGCCGCGTGTTTCTTTTGTAATGGTTTCGATGTCATATTGTCCATCACCTGTTGATTCCCAGCATACGCCATGCTCTTTTTCAAGACCTGCACGGCGGGTAGTTACAGTTACTTTATCAGCAACCAAAAAGGATGAATAAAAACCAACGCCAAACTGACCAATTAAATGCGCATCTTTTTCTTGATCGCCCGATAGTTGACCGAAGAATTCTTTGGTTCCAGAACGCGCAATTGTACCAATATTAGCAATCACTTCATCGCGGTTCATGCCAATGCCATTATCACGAATGGTAATGGTGCGAGCATCTTTATCCGCTTCGATATATACATGAAGATCCGAATCGCCTTCATACAATGCATCATCTGTGGTTGCTTCAAAACGAAGTTTATCGGCAGCATCGGATGCATTGGAAATTAATTCGCGTAAAAAGATCTCTTTATTGGAGTACAATGAATGAATCATCAGATCGAGGAGCTGTTTAACCTCGGTTTGAAAGGTATGTGTTTCTTTAGTAGGCGTGTTGGACATGAATGGGTTCCCTTTATGTTTGAAATTGGTATAAATACTGCACGTTTAACAATACGAGCATATCATCTGTAGGCTTTTATAAGGTGCGCAGCAGGCAATTTCAAGCCCTTACAAACAGTTGCTTTATAGGCGGTATTTTTCACTATAATATAGCTGCATGCAGGGTCAGGCTTGATGGAGAGGTCATGTTAGAGAATAAGCATGTAACAACTGATGAGCTACACATTTTATTTGCAGAAGATAACGCTGAAGAGATTGTATCTGTGCGCCGTGCTTTGGAGTCTGCGAAGCAGGTATTGGATATAAAATGTGTGGTTAATATGGCTGAGTTTTCTAAGGCATTGAGTACATCGTATTGGGATATTATCCTTTGTGATGTAAACCTTCCTGAACTGATGGTGAAAGATATTTTAACGAAGTTGAAAGAGTTGGGTATATTGACACCGCTTGTTGTTGTGGCGAAACCCATTGGTGAAGAGGTGGTCGCACAATTTTTGCGTGCGGGTGTGAAAAATTATGTAAATAAGCTGAATCCTGAGAATTTGTTAGCAGTCATATACCAAACATTATTGGATACTGAGGCAAAGAAACTTGCGATTCAGAAAGAGAAAGTGTTTATTTCTGCTGGACGTATGGAGGTCGCCAAAACACTAGCTGGTGGGTTATCTCATGATTTGAACAACTTAATGGTTGGCGTGGTGACTGGAGTTGAATTGTTACGTCAATACCTGCCAAAAAATGGCGAAATCAAAGATTTATTGGATCTAATTTATCAATCAGGCATGAAAGCTACGGATGTGTCATCTCAAATGTTGGCTTATGCTCAGGGTGGAAAATACCGCGTTGAGGATATAGATATTAATGATCTGATTATGAGTTTTATGGCTTCCGAAGAATTTCCCGTTTCAGACTCTATAGATGTACAGATGGATTTATTGCAAACCACTTTGTTGGTGACAGGAGATGCTGCACAAATTAGAACACTTTTAGGAGGTATTATTCTTAATGCGTGTGAAGCAATGATGGAGGGTGGGGTGCTGCAGATATCGACGCGCAATAGATATATTGAGCATGATGAAATGTTACCCTCAGTTGATCTTGAAAGCGGTGATTATGTGGAAATATGCATCGAAGATAATGGTCTAGGTATGGATGATGTGGTGCGTACGCATTTATTTGAACCCTTTTACACTACAAAATTTCAAGGACGCGGGCTGGGCATGGCGGCAGC
>CAYPXU010000117.1:0-5752 GCA_964414875.1 uncultured Zetaproteobacteria bacterium
CGGGTATGATGGTCATTGTGGCGATTAGTCAGAAAACGGGCATGTTTCAATATGTTGCTATTAAGGCTGCCAAGATGGTAAAAGGTGAACCTTGGGGTATTTTGGTGATGTTGTCGTTGGTGACAGCAGTGTTTTCAGCCCTTTTGGATAATGTGACCACCGTATTATTGATTGCTCCTGTGACATTATTGATTACTGATGCCCTAGGCGTGCGCCCTTACCCTTATTTATTTGCACTTATTTTAGCTTCAAATATTGGTGGTACGGCAACCTTAATTGGTGATCCTCCAAATATTATGATTGGCTCGGCTGCGCATTTAAGTTTTACTGATTTCTTGCTAAATCTAGCACCCATTATTCCTGTAATATTTATTGTGGTGATTGCTGTGATTTGGTTGATGTTTGGGCGTGATTTAAAGGCTTCGGATGAGAAAAAACAATTGATTATGCAGTTTGATGAAAATGCAGCAATTAAAGATGTGACTTTACTTAAAAAAAGCTTATTTGTGCTGTTTGCGGTGATTGCCGGTTTTACAGTTGCACATACTTTTCATTTGGAGCCTGCAACCATTGCTATGTTTGGAGCCGCAGTTTTATTGCTATTACAAAGCTGGGGGCAGCCGTTACACGATAAAGACCATGCTTATGAAGGCATTATGGCGGAAGTAGAATGGACAACAATCTTCTTCTTTGTTGGTTTGTTTATTATTGTCACAGGTGTCGAGCATACGGGTGTTATTGCCATGTTGGGAGAGAAAACGCTTGCTCTGACAGGCGGGGACTTTACTGCAACAGTAGGGGCAGTTTTGTGGGTTTCTGCGATTGCTTCGGCATTGATTGATAACATCCCTTTTGTTGCGACAATGATTCCTTTGATTCAAAGTATGGCACCAACATTTGGTGGTGAAGAAGCATTGGTTCCTCTGTGGTGGGCTTTGGCTTTGGGTGCATGTTTGGGTGGTAATGGTTCATTGATTGGCGCATCAGCCAATTTGATTGTATCAGGATTTGCACAGCGAGCAGGTCATCCGATTGCCTTTCTAACCTTTATGAAACATGCATTTCTGCTTATGTTGTTAACGATTGCGATTTCTCATGTGTATTTATATTTGCGTTATTTAAGTTAATGGCAATGGAACTTATGGATTCTAAGCTGTGATGAAATCCTATGAATGGATGTTGGCACGTCGTTATTTAAAATCTAGTCGAGATGAGCGTTTTGTTTCATTGATCGGTTGGAGTTCAGCAATTGGCGTGGCAATTGGCGTGGCAGCATTGATTATCGTCATGTCTGTAATGTATGGTTTTGATGCGGAATTAAAAAATAAAATTCTTGGTTTTTCCTCACATGTTGACATTCAAGGCTCGGATGAGACTTTGGGCGACTGGCAGGGCTGGTTAGAAACAGCCGAACATATCGAAGGGGTTGCCAAGGCAGCTCCCTATATGACAGCACAAGTGCTAGCCAATCATGGGCGATATTCAACAGGGTCTATTTTAAAAGGCGTTGATGTTAGCCGCGAAGAAAATATTGCCGATCATGTTATCTTGGGCCGCTTTATTTCAGATTCGGGTTTATCACCTTATGAGATTGTTATTGGCAAAGATTTGGCACATAAGCTGCGAGTGACGGTTGGTAATTCTTTGCGTTTAATTTCTCCAATAGCTGGCATTTCCCCCGCAGGTATGTCTCCACGCATGCGAGCGTTTCGTGTGGTGGGTATTTTTGATTCTGGTTTTTATGAATACGATGTTGGTCTAATTATTGCACCTTTATTGGCTGTTCAACGACTTAACCGAACGGGGGATCGGGTGAGTGGCATTGAGTTGCACTTATACGATCGCGATCAAGCCAGTGTGGTTGCTGCAAGGGCGCGCATGCAATTGCCTGCCGATGCTTGGGTGACAGACTGGATGCATCGGCACCGATCTTTTTTTCAAGCCTTAAAAATGGAGCGCTTGGTGATGGGAATTATTTTATCACTGATAGTCATTGTTGCAGTCTTTAATATGGTATCATCGTTGGTCATGGTGGTGATGGAACGGCGCAAAGAAATTGCTATTTTAAAAACGGTTGGGGCGACACATGCGTCGGTCATGCGAATATTTTTAATGATGGGGACGTTGTTATGTGGACTTGGAACCTTGCTGGGGGCAAGCTTTGGTTTGCTGCTGGCTTGGAAGTTGGATGCTTTGTTAAGTTGGTTTGAGCAAGTGACTGGTATAACTATTTTATCAGGAGATGTTTATTTTATTGAACATGTACCCTCGGTAATTGATCCAGTATCAGTGATATGGATTGTGGTTATTAGCTTGCTAATGGGTGTTTTGGCAACATTTTATCCAGCTTGGCGTGCTGCCAATGTGCCGCCAGCTGATGCGTTGAGGTATGAGTAAATGTCTATAGAACAATTGCGCAACAAAGCAAAAAAGGCGTTGCTGGATGGGAAATATACCAAGGCATTGGAGTTTTTTGAAGGTTTACACAAGGCCGATCCGAACGATTTACGAACCTATGTTAAGTTGGCAGAATTGCGTGAGAAAACAGGCGACTCTTCAGGAGCTGTAAAAGATTATATTATGATTGCAAAGGCTTATGCCGAGCAGGGGTTTGTGGTTCAGGCAATTGCGATTAATAAGATTATCTTGCGAATCAATCCAGAACAAACAGAGATTCAAGAGCGTTTGAAGGAACTTTCTTCAGAACGCGGTGATAACTGGGCTGTTTCTACTATTCACCCCAAGGATCATGTGCGTGTAGATGATGTGAGTTTAGGCAAACAAGCGAAGTTAAATGTTGAGCGTACGCCATTGCTGGCGGATTTGTCAGGCGATGAGTTGGAATCATTTATGGATTCACTGACGTTGAAAACCTTTGCTGCTGGTGAGCATATCTATGAACACGGTACTAAAAGTGATTGTTTGTATTTGATTGGTATGGGCGCTGTACGTTTAAAAATACAGCTTTCATCAGGCGGAAAACGTATATTTTCTAGACTCTCTGAAGGTGATTTTTTTGGCGAACACGCCTTTATGTCACACACGGCACATACAGATATGGCTGTTGCAGATACGGAAGTTAGTTTGCTTGTTATTGATCGTGGAACATTTGATGTTTGGGTCAAAAAGTATGCAAGGATTAAGGAAACTGTGGAAAGTTTTTACCGCCAGCGTGTGTTGGATCGCGTGTTGGCCATGACACCAGTGTTTGAGAATGTGCCAGAAGATGCACGCATGGCATTGGCAGGAAAATTTAATATCCGATCCTTTTCTGAGGGTGATGTTGTTGTGAAAGAAGGGGAGCCTGGTGATAGCTTCTTTTTGATACGTTCAGGACATGTTGAAGTATCAACCAATGATATTAAAAATAATGGTCAGCAGATAGCTTTAAGTGTGATGGGTGAAGGTGCTTTTTTTGGTGAAGTTGCTCTATTAACCGATAAACCTAGAACTGCAACCGTTGTAGCAAAAGGTTCGTTAGAATTGATGGAGTTGACACGTAAAGATTTCAATGCCATTACCCTTGAATACCCATCTGTGAGAAGTATTGTCGAGCTGTATCAAAAAAAACGTGTGCAAGATACTATTAAAACATTGATGCAGCGGGGTAGTTGATTTGCCAGATTCTGCGCAGGATGTATTGCTTAAGGTTCGAGGTGTAAGTAAATCTTATTACAGCGAATCAGGTTCGCTAGATATATTGAAGAATGTTGATTTTGATTTGTCGCGTGGTGAGTTTTTGGCTGTTGTTGGGGAATCAGGCTCAGGAAAAAGTACATTATTACAAATATTAGGGACACTGGATGATCCTGATAAGGGTAATGCATGCTTGGCAGGGCAAGAGCTTTTTACTTTAAAACAAAATGAGCGCGCCCGTTTGCGTAACCGTTCTATTGGTTTTGTTTATCAGGCTCACCATTTAATTCCAGAATTAAGTGCTTTAGAAAATGTTATGTTACCTTTGCTTGTTCGCGGTGATAACAAACATCAAGCCGAGAAAACCTCGACAGATTTGTTGGAGCGTTTGGGATTGAAAGAGCGCTTGTCGCATGTGCCTGCAAAGTTATCGGGTGGGGAAGCGCAGCGCGTTGCTGTAGCGCGTGCTTTGGTGGGTAAACCCAGCTTGTTATTGGTGGATGAGCCTACTGGAAATCTCGATGAAGCAACTGCACAAAGTGTTTTTCAGGCGATGCAGGCATTATGTCAGCAAGAAGGGACGGCTGTAGTTATGGTGACGCATAGCATGACTCTGGCAGGGCAGGTTGACCGTGTATTATGCTTAAGACAGGGTGAGCTTAGACCTGCTTAAGTAATTTTATTTTTGACGAATTACATAGTTCTGCTATCCTCGCTAATGTTATTTCTTGGATGTAAGTCCAACTATGTGTTTTTTTTTATTTTTTTGGTTTAAAGAGGGCGATGTGACGAAGGCTGAGATTGCTAATATTATTTATGAACGGATTGGGCTTTCCAAAAAGGAGTCGGCTCAAATTGTTGAGACTGTTCTAAATGAGATGAAGCAGGCACTTGAAGCAGGTGAAGATGTCAAACTATCTGGTTTTGGACATTTCATGCTTCGTGAAAAACATGCCCGTCGTGGTCGCAATCCTAAGACAGGTGAAGATATTACCATTGAACCACGTCGTGTTGTGACTTTCCGTGCTAGCCAGTTATTAAAAGAGAAATTGCTTGAAGGTGATGAGTGAGTTCATCTGCTAAGCAGTTAAAGTATGCTGGGGTTTCTGTCCCAGAGTTGCCTGATAAACTTTTTTTTTCCATTCGTGAAGTAAGTGAATTGTGTTCTATAGAACCCCATGTTTTGCGTTATTGGGAAACTGAATTTAAACATATTCGACCGGTCAAAAAGAGTGGTAATCGCCGTTTTTATCGCCATCGTGATGTGTATGCGGTATTACAAATTAAACATCTTTTGTATGATTTAAACTTTACCATTCGTGGTGCCAAAAAGCGCCTGATGTCTGGTGATTTGAATGATGTTGTCGAGCAGCAAGATGTGCAAACATCGCTGCGTATGATTCGTGAGGAATTACTGTCTGCTTTAGATCTTTTAGCAGATTAACTCATTAATATTGAATAAGCGGGACGTAGCGCAGCCTGGTAGCGCACTACACTGGGGGTGTCGGAAATGCGCACTTTCAAAACCTATATAAATCAACAGTTGTCAAGAAAAACTTTACAAAAACAATGGCTTAGAAGTTACCAGAAAGGGACATGTAAGGACGCTAAAAACCGTTTGTTCCTCCTAGCACTGTACCCAATACTGTACCCATTATTTTCAACCCGAACTACAATCTTACAGGGTGTAGCTCTCCTTTGTTTTGGACTTTCCTATTGTCTATCTTGTAACCCTGCTGCCTGAAAAAGTGATGGGTATTTTACTTTCAAAGAAGTTTTTTGATCTCTGTCGGAAGTTATGTGCTATTCAATAGACTTATCCATATTCTCAGCTAACCTTAATTTTTATAGTGACTTAGGGTGAGGGCTTCATGGCGGCAGAGAACAACAGTATAATAATTTTGAAGCAGCGCTGTTTAAGACTGCGGATAAGCTCAGAAAGAACATTGATGCCGCAGAGTATAAGAATGTGGTGTTGGGTTTAATCTTCCTCAAATATATTTCTGATTCATTCCAAGAGTTGTTTGAACGCTTAGAGCAGGATGAATATTCCGACCCTGAAGACCCCCTCTGTCAGGGTAGTTGGCACCTTCTCAAAAAAAGTCTCACCGCTTAA
>CAYPXU010000118.1:0-5667 GCA_964414875.1 uncultured Zetaproteobacteria bacterium
CTGACGTTTCGGCGCATCTTGGACAGGGAATGAAGCAGGGCAATCGCATTAAAATATGGTTATCTACGATCTTAAACATCAGTCGTATCCTAAAGTCTATAAAAAAAACGTCATTTCCGAGGTTTTTATCGGAAATCCATGGTGTAAGTGGATCCCCGATAGAAGCATTCGGGGATGACGGATTGGAAGGCTTTTGAAAAACATAATGAAACACTTATTTTTTTAATGCGATTGGCCTAGGGAATGAAGCTGTACCTCTTTACCAAAGGCAAGAAGCCTGCCCCGTGCGGGTGCTGGGCGAAGAAAATGTAACAAACGACTTGCTGAGGAAGTTCTACGGTAAGTGAGTATTGTTCAATGTGGCTAGCAGGAAAATAAACGGCAAGCTGAATAGTTACGAATGAGTCACGATTGATTTAGAAACAGGCGCGCATTTGTGTATCGATTTTTAGAATATGATTCACCAACCAACTCTCTAAAAAGTCATGCAACTTTTGTATAAGATCGTCACTGGCACCTTCAACTTCAAAACGTTCACAATACCTGGTGTAAGCGGCCAAGAGTTTGGCATGGAAATCTTTATTTTCAGCAGCAACAGGGCACTTTAAACGGCGCATACATATTTCTTCATAGCAGAAGTGGCTACGCGTAAAAATGCCTAAGTTATCGAGCAACATTTTGATATAGCGATCATTTATATCGCCTGCTTGCATATGAGACTCTAAATCTTCAAGGTATTTGAATATAACTTTATGTTGTTTATCAACTTCAGGCTCACCTGTGTTGTATTCCTCTTTCCATACGATAGGCATAGATACCTCCTGACTAGTAGACGAGATGTTACATATATCAAACAAGAAAACACTCTATATGTTTAAGGTCTTTATGTTACGGTTGCTGTGGTTTGAGAATCGATACACTCAGCCCAAAATTCGGTATTGGAACGCATATTTTGAATACGGGCAAGTAAAGCATCAACATTATTATCACGGGAAGAGAAATTTAGATGATCGGTTTGCACAACCAACAATGGTGTATCCTGATAACGAAAAAAGAACTGCTCGTAAGCTTCTATCACCTTACGAAGGTAATCTTCTGATAGTCCGTGCTCCATACCTAGGTTTCGTTGCCGAATACGTTGCATGATGACACAGGGCTCGGACTGCAGGTAAATTACCAAATCTGGTTTGGCAATATCAATACAAGCTAGGCTAGCAACCTGATCGTATAATGTGAGCTCTTCATCCGATAAATTAATATTGGCGAACAAACGATCCTTGGCAAAAATATAGTCGCTGATCAGACCGCGGGTGAAAAGGTTTGGTTGTTGTAGACTTTGCCACTGTTTTAAACGGGAAAATAAAAAGGACAACTGTACGGACATGGCATGGCGACTCGGATCTTGATAGAACAATTCAATGAATGGATTATCATCGACATCTTCAAGTAAGGTGCTGGCATGAAAGCGTTCCGCAAGTTTATGCGCGAGCGTTGTTTTACCAACGCCAATAGCACCTTCAATGGCGATATGGCATTGATCTAGAGGCTTTTGGATTACCATAGTGAACCACTCTCTAGTGGTTTTTCACCTGAATCAAGTAAGGATTCCAGAAGTTCGCTGGCATTTCTTTTTATGGATGGGTGTAACCATTGAGGGGTAATGTCACATAGCGGTCTAAGTACAAACTGTCTTAGATGTAGTTGCTTGTGTGGAATGGTAAGTATATCGCTTTCTAAGTGGAGTTTATTGTAAGCAAGAATGTCCAAATCTAAGGTGCGTGAGCCCCAGCGCTCTTGCCTAATGCGACCATATGTATTCTCAATATCTTGTAAGAGGCGTAATAAAGCCAAAGGTTTTAAATAGGTATGAATGGCGATGACTGCATTGAGATAATCTGCTTGACCTGCTGGTCCAAGTGGTGGTGTTTGGTATAACATGGAGGATTCTAGCAGCGTGCAATTTGGGTGTTCTGCAATGTTCTTGCGAGCAGAATTAAAGCATGTGCGAACATCACCCTGATTGCCTCCGAAGGCAATCCAGACGTGATTTTTCGGTGTTTCTTTATGGGTAGGCATGATGGGTCACGAAGCCATTAATTTTTTCTTTATGGGAGAGTTGTTTTTTTATGCTATTGGCTTTTTCTCTTTGTTTATAAGGGCCAAGCTGCACAGTATAAAAACGCTTCTTTTTTTGAATAATTACAGGCCATTGTTTTTTCAGTAGCCGTTTTTGTAAATTTTGGGCGTGCATTTTGTTTTGAAATGCTCCGACTTGGACAAAATAAGCCTGTGATATATTAGGAACTACAGTTTTTTTTGTAATTTTCAGGGCTGTGACAGATGGTTTTTCAGAAATAATACTTTTTTTAGTGTCTTGTTTTGTATGTGGAACGGATGCTTTAGCAGCTGCTTTTTTAGGAGTTATTTTTTGAATGTTAATGGGTGGTGTTTGGTGTTTGGTAACGGTTAATGTTTTAACGTTACTGGGCTTGCTTTCATGGCTGTGTTTATCCCCTGACCAGAACGGTAGAGTAATAAGAATTATAAAACATCCGCTGGCAACAACGATTGCCCATTTTTGTTCGGTGGATTTGGTAGACCAAGGGCGTAATCTTTGCATAGTCAGATATTCGACTGTACGGCGAAAGAATAATTCTATTGCTAGAATATGCTGATTTATAACTTGTCCAAATTAATGATTTTAGCAAGTTGTTCGGTAAAACTTTGGTAGCGAAATGGTTTCTCAAGAATATTCAATGATTTGTCAGGAAAGCGCTCGGTTAAATCATCAGGGTAACCTGTAACAAACAACACACGCTCTAATAAATTCGGATTGACATGAATAAGACTATTGTAAATTTCATCGCCCGTCAGTTTAGGCAAGCGAACATCAAGAAGAATAACCGAATATTGCTCACCATTGGTACTTAATTCAAAAAGTCCTCGAACAGGATCACTCAGTGTTTTTATTTCACCCTGAAGACCTTTTTCTCCTAGGTAGCGATTTATAAATGCAGCAAGAATACTCTGTACTGTGTCCTCATCATCGATGGCTAGAATTTTAATTATTTTATTCATGGATGTTAGCCTCATTTTTGTTAGACATGGTGTTTAGTGCGGAGAGGATGTACGCTAAATCCATTCGTGCATCATGGCAACTGTTGGCAAACCGCTGTAGGCGCAAAATGAAAGCGGAACTATTGCATATGAGCGAGCAGGAATAGCCATGAACGGAAGTAATACGTTTATTACATTGATGATAATGCAACTTTTTTTCTGTAAAATTAAAAATGCTGACTGCTTTTTTTGATAGTGATTATCATTGCCTATTGACAGAAAGGTGATAACGATTATCGTTCGCATACTAGAGAGGTCGTATGAATATTAAAAATATAATAATAAGCATAGTTTTTTTTACTGCATTTGTAGCGCCATCCAATGTCACGGCGGAAGAATATAACCTAGTGATTAAGAATCATGAATTTGTGCCGAGTCAGATTGAAATGAAAGCAGGGGAGAAGCATCGCTTAATTGTGGAAAATCATGATAGCACTCCCGAAGAGTTTGAAAGTTATGAGCTTAATCGTGAGAAGATTGTTTCTGGAAACTCAAAAGTAGTAATTTTTCTTCCAGCATTGGAGGTCGGTGAATATCCATTTTTTGGTGAATTTAATCCCAAGACGGCGCAAGGCCGCATTATTGTGAAGTAGGAGAGGAAAGATATGTTATCAACATTAATTATTGTATTTCGTGAAGTGTTGGAGGCAATGCTTGTTGTTGGCGTTGCAACGGTCGCGGCGCGTGAAGTGAATATTTCATCACGTTGGATTTATGCTGGTGTTTTAGGGGGGCTGCTTATTGCAGTTCTTGTTGCTGTATTTGCAAGTGCTATCGCAGCTTCGATGCAGGGCATGGGACAGGAGATATTTAATGCTTCTATTTTACTTTCTGCATCATTACTGATGGCTTGGACGGCTATTTGGATGGGTAAACATGGTAGAGAAGTAACTCAAAAGATTCGTCAGACCTGTCAAAATGTAAAAGGAAGGAGTGCTGCCAAACTTGCACTTTCAATTGTTGTTGGGCTTGCTGTTGCACGAGAAGGCTCCGAAGTGGTGCTATTCTTATATGGTGTTGCAGCTGCAGGTGCGAGTAATGCCTCGCAGATGTTATCTGGGGGTGCCATAGGTGTTGCACTTGGTGTGTTGGTGGCAATGGGTTTGTATCGCAGCCTTGTGCATATTCCGATGCGTTATATTTTCTTGGTTGTAACAAGCCTTATTGTATTATTATCAGCAGGCATGGCATCACAAGGTATTGCTTATTTGGTCATGGTTGATGCGTTACCAGCATGGGGAGAGCCGCTTTGGAATACATCACACATTATTTCTGAACAGGGTGTATTGGGGCAGGTGCTTCAGGCATTGATGGGTTATGATGATCGCCCAAGTGGTATGCAGGTATTTGTATTTTCTTTGGTGTTATCATTGACTTGGCTTGTAATTTATATGCAAAAAAATAGCAAAATTCGTTTGATGAACACTGTAGCTGCTATTTTTTTGATGGGTTTAGCTATTTCGATGCAACCTATCGATGCAGAGGCGAAAAAAGTGTATTCGCCCATTGTTGAAGAGGGTGAGGTCGAAGTTGAATACTATCTTGATTATGCTATTGATAACGATCCCGCTAAAAATACCAATGCAAGGCATCAGTTTGAATTTGAATGGGGTGTTACAGAGCGTTGGAAAACTGCAATTTATGGCGATTTTAGAAAAAGACCAAAACAGAGTTTTGCATACCAAGGCTTGAAATGGGAAAATATTTATCAACTTTTTGAGCAAGGTGAGTATTGGTTAGATGCGGCTGCATATATTGAATATATTAGTCCAAAGAGCTCACTCAACAAACCAGATGCTGTTGAATTCAAGGTGTTGCTTGAAAAAGAGTTTGGAAAAATTGTTCATACGGCAAACCTTATTTTTAAACAAGAAGTTGGATCCAATGCGAATAGTAATGCCTCGGCTGGTTATTCATGGCGCAGTAAATGGCGTAAGTCGCGTACTTGGGAACCAGCGATAGAGGTTTACGGCTCGCTTGGAGAGCTTAGTAACAGCAAGCCTTTAGCAAAACAATCACATCAAATAGGCCCCGTATTTTTGGGCAAATTTCATAATGGCTTGAGTTATGAGGTGGGTTATTTATTTGGGCTGACACCAGCTAGTGAGCAAGGAGCGATTAAACTTGTTATCGGATATGAGTTTTAAGGCTTAGATGCAGGCTGACTATCGTCTTATAAAATATGGTATAACTGCGAGACCAAAACCTACGAATATCATGGCATACATGCTTGTGACGAAATATGGAAAGATAAAAAGACCAATACCAGCTAAAAGTGGAACAATAGCTTTTTGTTTTTTGCCATAAGAAAAATAACCAATACCGATACCGCCAAAAATAACACTCCAGATTAGTTGTGTGCTCTCATCCATGCGTTGGATTATTTTTTGGAGGCTGTTTTTTCAAACGAGCTTCGAGTTTTTTACTTTTTACCCAGCGGCGCATCAGCAGCACACGTTTACCACCACGCTCTTCTTCACAGACAGGGCAGGTGAGGTAACTTAGATACAATTCTTTTGGCATCAGCCCATCATCCAGAATTTCAGATTG
>CAYPXU010000119.1:0-5616 GCA_964414875.1 uncultured Zetaproteobacteria bacterium
ATGTGATGATGATGGGTGATATGGTGATTGAGGATGCGCAGCGCATATTGGCACTAAACACCCATATCAAACGTCTTGAAAAACAATTGGGTGACCTGTTGCCACAATCACGAATGGCAACCACCATCGCCTCAATTACAGGTTTTGGTTTGGTCTGTTCCACAGAGCTTGCGGCCGAAATCGGCACCATGCAACGCTTCGCTACAGAAGCATCGTTAGCACGTTATATCGGCATTGCTCCGCTGGATAACAGCTCTGGTGTATTTACGGGAACCAAGGGTTATAAACAGGTAAACAGACGAGCCAAAGCCGCGATGATGGTTGCCGCCGCCAGACACTATTATCACACACCTCAATCTAAAGCATACTACGACAAAAAACGCGCAGAAGGCAAAAAGCACAACCAAGCTGTACGCTCACTGGCAAGACATTTATCACGCGTGATTTGGTAGTTAGTGAAAAACAATCGAGTGTATGAAAAGAACCTTTATTGGGATAAAACTGATTGCTAAAAATAGCGGGATGTTCACTTTTGCGAAAAGCAAACAGTAGGGTGTGGTAAAAATATTCCCTCGCTTACGCTTGGTCATTTTTGACCAGCCTTCGCATTGAGAAAAGCACCGTGAAAAAAGAAACCGCTAAGGCGTTTCTTTTGGTGCAAGCACCTTCGTGATTCGCCACCCGAGCGGCGAATGTATGGTTGTGTTGCTGGAAGCTGATGTGTTACTCGCTGCTAATCTGTGGGAACGCTTTTTTTTAATAAACGAGCATCTGATATTTCAAATAGCACCTTACCCCTTGCCAAAAGCATTCACTTTAAAGCAATAAGGATTTTTACAGAAAACTGTGACAAGGGTACAAAAGCTGTGGCGTACCTTTGGGCATGCGATCGGGTGCATGCTTATCACGGGACTTTTTCTTTTCACGCTGCTTGTTCATGGGGCGCAAGGTTAGATGCTGATTAACATCTTTAGTGTCTCTGTCTAGTTTTGCAGATATTTAGAGAAGCTCTCTGAGCAAAAAACATGTGACCGTTAAAACCTATAAGGAATTTGCATCAAGTTTGCTTACAGGGCGTTTTTTATAGTATATTTCTGCTGGTAATACTGTTTTTCAACTTCATATAGCATATTTAATGGCGAAAATATTTGGGGTATGAGGTGTTAATCTTGCTTCGCTTAATAAATTCTATATTGTTTTTCCATGAATATTAGGAAATATGATATTTTTATAATGAATTTCTATGGGTTATAAGGTTTTTATATGGTGATGAAGGTAGGATATGCAGCACTGAAGGAGATGTATGGTTTGCCAGACATTCCCCATCATGTCACATCATACATTGTGTCAGGTGCTCGAAAAACGGTTGATTATCAAGAATATTATCCGCCCATCTATGCCCCAGAAAATACATTGGGTGGTCATCTGGAATTTACCCTCAAATTTGAAGGTGTAAACTTGGGACTGCTTGCTGAACTGTTTGCCGTTGCTCCTATCAATGATCTTGTCAGCTACATTCAATCCAAACCGAGTGGCATCAATACCCGTCGCGCCTGGTTCTATTATGAATTTTTGACAGGTGAAGCGCTGGATATTCCTGACCTTGATTCGACAGTTGGTTATGTCGATGCGTTAGATTCGAAAGCCTATGTAGTTCGGACAGGTGTTCGCAAGCAGCGCTATAGGGTGCGCAACAATCTTCTTGGCAATCAACACTTCTGCCCTGTTGTGCGTAAAACGGAAGTGCTAAAACAGTATTCATGGGAAAACCTGCGTGATCATGCGGCAGCAATCGTAAATTCGTATGATGCAGAGACATTGGCACGGGCTGTGAACTACCTTTATACAAAAGAGACGCGCTCATCGTTTGCAATTGAGCACGAAGAGCCAACGGCAACAAAAATGGAGCGCTTTGGTAAAGCCCTTCAATCCGTGCGCAAATTCCCGCATTTGGATAAGCAGGCATTGATAGACCTTCAGAGCATCATGCTCGATGAGCGGTTTGTCGCATCGGATTACCGTGATGATCAAAACTATGTCGGTGAGACTGTCGGACGAAGAGAGATATTCCACTTTATTTCACCCAAACCAGAAGATGTGTCACCACTCATGCAGGGGTTGATTGATTTCTTGGCAAGCAGTGATGATATAGACCCTGTGATTGTGGCAGCTGTGGCATCCTTTGGGTTCGTTTTTATCCACCCCTTTGATGATGGCAATGGTAGAACCCATCGCTATATGATTCATCATACATTGGCGAATCGTGGGGTTACACCAGAAGGTGTTATTTTCCCAGTTTCGGCAACGATGCTGAATCATGTGCATGAATATGATGCGTGCCTCGAATCGTTTTCTAAAGCCATTAAACCGCTGATTGATTTTGTGTCGAATGATGATGCCTCAATCGAAGTGTTGAATGAAACGGTAAACTTATACCGATATTTCGATGCCACACGAATGGCGGAATATCTCTATGCATGTGTTGATGCGACGATTGAAGGCGAACTAAAAGTCGAATTGCAAACCGTATCGGCATTTGCACATGCCAGAAAAGCCATTGATGCTGCTTTTGATCTGCCAGAGAAACAGAAAAACCTGTTTCTTAAACTCTGCTGGCAAGGCAAAGGGCAAATATCAAAGGCCAAGAGGAAGTCGCATTTTGGTGCGTTTACGGATGATGAAATAGATATGATGCAGCGTCTTGTTGCACCATACTTTGCAGTAGAATTGGGAGAAGATGAATGAGCCCAGCAGATATTGTAAATAAACTTTGGAATTATTGCAGTGTGCTGCGTGATGATGGCATGAGCTATGGCGATTATGTGGAGCAACTCACCTACTTGTTGTTCTTAAAGATGGCTGACGAACGCAGCAAGCCGCCTTACAACCACCCAAGCATGTTGCCTGATGGTTATGACTGGAATTCAATGCTCATAAAACAAATTCTAGGGGGAGCGTCAAGTTGCAATTGACACTTTTTGGCACTATTGAGAAATAGCGATTAAATTATTGATAAATAAAGATATTTTTGCAATATTAAGTTGACACTGCTTGCTTTAAATAGCCTATTTTTAGGACTCTTAATCCGCGGGCCCGGGGTTCGGATCCCCGACATCCCACCATTTTAGATAAAGCACTTGCGGAAACGTAGGTGCTTTTTTATTTTCTACACATGCTTTCATAATTAGCGGTTTTTGATTAGTTAGAGGGCTAATACTGGATAAATAACGATGATATTTTGTCTGTAATATGGCTGATATTTGTGTGAAAATTCAGGGTATCTTATGTTGCATTGAAAACAGTAGCTGGGATGATTAGTCTCACGCTTCGTTTTTCAGGAGGCTTTTTATGGCTGATGTGCAACATCATCGTTTGATTATTTTGGGTTCTGGCCCTGCAGGTTATAGTGCAGCGATTTATGCTGCACGTGCAAATTTGAGTCCTGTGATTATTCAGGGTATTCAACCTGGGGGGCAATTAACGACTACTACGGATGTAGACAACTACCCTGGTTATAAAGATGGTGTTCAAGGGCCTGAAATGATGGAAGATTTAAAGGCGCAGGCGGAACGTTTTGGCACAGAAATGATTTGGGATCACATCAATGAAGCGGATGTGAGTAAACGACCTTTCAGCTTAAAAGGTGATGAAGGTGAATACACTTGTGATGCCTTGATTGTGGCAACGGGTGCATCAGCGCGTTATTTGGGTTTGCCAAGTGAAGAAGCCTTTGCAGGTCGTGGTGTATCTGCTTGTGCAACATGTGATGGTTTCTTTTATCGCAATCAAGAAGTTGCTGTTATTGGCGGTGGCGATACAGCTGTGGAAGAAGCAATCTATTTATCTAATATTTGTTCAAAAGTGACTTTGGTACATCGGCGTGATGCCTTGCGTGCTGAAAAAGTTATGCAGGATAAGCTGCTTTCAACGGATAATATTGAAGTAAAATGGGATAGCACCTTGGATGAAGTGTTGGGCGATGATTCGGGTGTGACTGGTATGCGTTTGAAATCAACCAAAGATGGCTCAACTGAAGATGTGGCTGTGCATGGCGTATTTATTGCTATTGGGCATACGCCAAATACAGGCTTTTTTAAGGGTGAGTTGGCGATGGACAATGCGGGTTATTTGATTACTGCAGGCAAGAGCACACAGACTTCTGTTGAAGGTGTATTTGCAGCAGGTGATGTTGCAGACCCTGTATATCGTCAGGCTATTACCAGTGCGGGTGAAGGTTGCAAAGCAGCACTTGATGCTGAACGTTGGTTTTCAGCGCAGGGATAGTCTTAACACCCCGTTTTACTTTATGTGAAATGGGGTGTTTTATCAGCGTTGAATGACCACTGCTTCACCAACATCACAATGCTCGAAAAGATGAATAATATCATCATTGCGCATGCGAATGCAGCCGTGTGAGGCGGGGGTGCCAATATGTTCTTCTTCATGGGTTCCATGAATGTAAATATAGCGCTTATAGCTATCGACATAACCGCGTTTATTAATGCCCGTTTGTGTGCCTGTTAACCATAAAATACGGCTAAGAATCCAGTCACGATTTGGATCATCAATACCTTCTTGATAAACACCTATAGCTTGGCGCGCGCGAAATGCCGTCATAATGGGTTCATGTTCACCAATTTTTTGGCAAATGCGATGTTTGCCCAGTGGAGTTTGCAAACTTCCTTCGCAATTGCCTGTACCTTTGCTTGCCGTTGAAACGGGGTACGCGTGCCAAACACCTGCTATATTGCGGTGATAAAGCATTTGTTCAGTGATGGAAATGCGAATCATAGAGCAAGTGTAGCGTGTGTTTTCGCTTGTGCCTGTGTTTTTCACTCCTACAATGCAGCCACTATTAAATTTTAGCTATACAAAGGAGTCAGATATGGATGTGAGTAAGATCCCAGCAGGTAATAATCCACCTGAAGACATTAATGTGATTATTGAGGTTCCGCAGCATGCTGACCCTGTAAAATATGAGTTGGATAAAGAGTCTGGCGCATTTTATGTTGATCGCTTTATGCACACTGCAATGCATTATCCATGCAATTATGGGTTTGTTCCAAACACACTATCTGATGATGGTGACCCTGTAGATGTATTGGTGGCTTGTAAATTTGCGTTGATTACTGGGTGTGTGATTCCTTGCCGCCCTGTTGGCGTATTGATGATGGAAGATGAAGCAGGCATGGATGCAAAAATTTTGGCAGTTCCAGTGAGCAAGATCAAGCCGATTTATGATGATGTGAAAGATATTGATGGCATGCCAGATTTTCTAAAAGATCAGGTGAAGCATTTCTTTGAACACTATAAAGATCTTGAAAAAGGCAAGTGGGTAAAAGTTAATGGCTGGGAAGGTGTTGCAGAAGCTCGAAAAGAAATTATGGATTCAATTGCCCGTTATAAAGGCTAAGATTTTAGCTATGTAGGTGAAAAGGTGGCTGAGAAATCAGTCACCTTTTTTTTATTGTGCTGTTATGCTTGAGGTAGTGCTATGAAAGTATGGTTTCAGGGGGTGTGTTTATGTCGCAAACGATGATTCCGATTTTTCTAGGTGTTATAGCTCACATTGAGCGGGTGCTATTCATAAGAAATCTTATATATATTTGCCACATT
>CAYPXU010000120.1:0-5524 GCA_964414875.1 uncultured Zetaproteobacteria bacterium
TAGCAACTGTGCCTGCAATTTTAGAGTTTGGTGGTGATTGGCATGCTGCGATTGGGGTGCCAAATAATACAGGCATGAAGATTTTTTCTGTATCGGGGCATGTGAATAAACCTGGTAACTATGAAGTGCCAATGGGTACTTCTTTGAAAGTGTTGATTGAAGAGTATTGCGGCGGTTTGCAGCATGGAACTGTGCCGAAGGTGATTATTCCGGGTGGCTCATCGACTCCGTGGCTAACAGCGGAGCATTATGATACGCCATTGACCTATGATGCGATGATGAAGGCTGGCTCAATGCTTGGTTCGGGCGCGATTATTGTGATGGATGAAACAGCTGATTTGATTGCTTTGACACGTCGCTTGGCACACTTTTATGCCCATGAATCGTGTGGTCAGTGCACGCCATGTCGTGAAGGTACGGGTTGGTTGGAACGTATTATGAATCGTATAGAAGCAGGCTCTGGCTGTGAAAAAGATGTAGAAGTATTGAATGATGCCGCAGTACATATGGCGGGTAGAACGATTTGTGCGCTGGCAGATGGTGCGTCGGCTCCAATTCTTTCTTTGCTGAAACATTTCCCTGAATTAGTACAGGAGCGTTTGATGGAGAATGCGGCATGACCACTTTATTTATCAATGACGAAGAAGTAACGGTTTCAGCAGGTACAAGCATTTTAGAGGCGTGCCGTGAGCATGGCGCTGATGTGCCTTATTTTTGTTATCATCCAGAATTAAGTGTGGCGGCGAATTGCCGTATGTGTTTGGTGGAAGTGGAAGGTTGGAATAAACCTGCAGCATCGTGCTGTACGCCTGTTGGCGAGGGTATGAAGGTTACCACGCAATCGGAATCGTTATCCAAAGATCGTGAAATGATGATGGAATACTTGTTGATTCATCATCCGTTGGATTGTCCTGTGTGTGACCAAGGTGGAGCTTGCAAGCTTCAAGATTATACCGTTGAACATGGTGCCAAACATGGTCGTTATTCAGAAGTTAAGCGCGCCGTAGTAGATCATGATTTAGGTCCGTTTGTTAGTACATGTATGACACGTTGTATTCATTGTACCCGCTGTGTGCGCTTTGCCGATGAAGTGGCTGGTACAGGTGATATGGGTGTGTTGAATCGCTCTGATCATATGCGTATTGAAGGAATCGTTGAAGATGCGCTAGAATCAGAGCTTTCTGGAAACTTGGCAGATATTTGCCCCGTTGGCGCACTATTGGATAAACCATCGCATGATATTACGCGTCCATGGGAAGTCACACGTCATAAGAGCACATGTACACAATGCCCACAGGGTTGTGATATTGTCATTGAATCGCGCGGTGATGAAGTGATTCGTATTAAGCCAGATGTTGATGGCGTAGAGCCTTGGATTTGTGATCGTGGACGTTATGTCCATGATGCCTTTCGTTCTGACCAGCGTATTTTAACACCAGTTGTGCGTGAAGAATCAGGTTTTGTGAATGTACCTTGGGATGAGGCTATTCAAGCTTCTGTTGATTTATTGAAAGACAAGCGTGTGGGTATTATTTTCTCCCCAGACTGGAGTCTTGAAGGCTTGGCAGCTATTCGTTTGTTGCATGATAGCGTGTTTAAAGATGCCAAGGTGGCTTTTGATTTGCATCGCCGTGATATGCGCGATTTTGCCTTTGAAGAAGGCTTTTCAATGTCAACATCGCAGATTACAGCAGCGGATCAGGTTGTTGTTTTGGGTTCTGATTTGCGCCAACGTTTGCCGATTTTGATGCAAGCGCTGCGCAAACGTAGCAATGAAGGCAAACCTGTAACACGTATCGGTGCGATGAATTATCGTACCAATAGTGAGATTAGTGCTGATGCATTGATTCGGCCGCGTGAGTGGGTTGCAGTGATTGCACGTGCTATGCAGCAGTTGAAAGATTTGGGTAAAACAGCGGCAGGTATGGATGCATGGCTTGAGAAAGTCGAAGTGCGCCATGAAGCTGGAAAATTGTTAGCAGATGCATTGTTGGCAGATTCGTGTGCTTTGCTGGTGGGCGAGGAAATTCGTTCGCATAGTGATGCTGCAGCCTTGATTCATGGCTTGGATTTGATGATGCGTGCAGCGGGTCATGCAGAAGCAGAAGCCGATGGCCGTCTGTTGATTCCCGAAGGCATGAATGCACAATTATTATCGGCAGCATTTGGTGATATTCGTGTGAGTGCAGGTGATTTGTTGGATGCTGCTAGCGATGGTGAGCTGGATGCATTGATTCTTATTGGTAGTGACCCTATGGGTGATGGTTTGTTCTCTATGCAGGCAAAACGAGCTATGGGCAAGGTGCCGTTGCTTCAAATTGGCGCGATTGCAGGGCAAACATCTGAATTTGCCAATGTTATGCTGCCTGCGGCGGCATACTCCGAAGTTGAAGGTACCTTCATTAATATGGAAGGTCGTATTCGCTTGGCTGAACATCCACTTCGTTCTTTGGGAGAAGAGCGTCCTTTATGGAAAGTGATGATGCGTTTGGTTCAGGCCTTTGGCGAAGAAGTGCCAGTGGTTAATTTGGCTGAATTGCGGACGCGTGTTGAAGAGATGCTACCTGAAATGTCGGCGGTTTGGGATGATGGTGTGAGCGATGACTGGTGTTTACCAGTGGTTCGTAATCGTGAAGCCAATAGTGTGCCCCATGCCATTGAACCTGCGATGCAGCTAGATGTGGTAAGTCGCTATTCTATGTACCGTGAGGGTATGTGGGTACGTGCATCGTCGTTCTTGGTGGAAGCTGGAGATATTCATGCTTTGGATGATTTACTTGTGCATCCGAACACACTGAAAGATGCAGGCTTGAGCGTTGGTGAATGTAAAGTTCGCACAGCTTCAGGTGATTATGATTATCATGTCGGTGTGCGTGAAGATGTTGCAGAGGGTGTGTTGTTTATTGCTAAACGTGGCATTGCAGGAGATTTGTCTTGTGAAGTCATGGCTAGCCTTGGGGGAGGTCAGTAATGGAGTGGTTAGATATGGCCATAACGGCTGGCATTTGGGCGCTGGAAATTTTAGCAATTGCTGTGCCGATTGCTTTGACGGTGGCATATACGACTTACGTTGAAAGACGTGTTATTGGGATTATGCAAATTCGAAAGGGGTGTAACCGTGTAGGTCCTTTTGGCTTGTTGCAGCCGTTAGCTGATGGTTTGAAGCTGTTTTTGAAAGAAACGATTATTCCAACCAATGCCAACAAGATCTTATTTGTTGCTGCACCAGTGATGGCATTGGTGCCAGCGTTAGTAGCCTTTGCAGTTATTCCGTTTGGTGAGACGAAGCTTTTTGGGATTTGGGATGAAGCGCATGTGATGGCGATTGCGCATCTGAATGTTGGGCTGTTGTATGTGTTGGCAATTGGCAGTTTGTCTATTTATGGTGTGTTGATGGCAGGTTGGGCTTCAAACTCCAAATATGCCTTGATTGGTGCGGTACGTGCGACTTGTCAGATGATTTCTTATGAAATTTCTATGGGTTTTGCACTGGTATGCGTGTTGATGTTAGCTGGCAGCATGGATCTAGCAGTGATTGTGAATGCGCAAGCGGGTGGTTTCTGGCATTGGTATATCATTCCATTGTTTCCAATGTTTTTAGTATACTTTATTTCAGGCTGTGCAGAATCAAACCGTACGCCATTTGATTTGGTGGAAGGCGATGCTGAGCTTGTAGCGGGTCATATTGTTGAATACTCAGGCATGTGGTTTGCGACCTTCTCATTGGCTGAATATGGCGCAATGATTTTGATTAGTTTGCTGACTTCTATTTTATTCTTGGGTGGTTGGCATGCGCCGATTGAAGCTTTGGACTTTATTCCAGGTACGATTTGGCTGTTGCTCAAAGCTGGGTTCTTTATTTTTGTGTTTATTTGGTTCCGTGCGACATTCCCACGTTACCGTTATGACCAAATGATGCGTCTGGGTTGGAAGGTGTTTTTGCCGTGGACGTTTGCATGGATTGCAGTGCTGGGTATTTTTACCTATGCAGGTGAGCTAAATGAAAGTTTACAATTTATGAGTGATATGATTGGCTATTATCAGCCATGGAGGTCTTAAGATGCGTTTAATTAAACATGCCCTTAAGACATGGTTGTTATGGGAATTGGTGAAAGGTCTTGCTTTGACCATGCGCTACTTCTTCAAAAAGAGTATTACGGTTGAGTACCCTGAAGAGCGCACGCCATTATCACCGCGCTTTCGTGGTTTGCATGCTTTGCGCCGTTATGACAATGGTGAAGAGCGTTGTATTGCTTGTAAGTTGTGCGAGGTGATTTGTCCTGCTTTGGCGATCGTAATTGAATCCGAAGAGCGTGATGATGGCTCGCGTCGTACAACGCGTTACGATATTGATATGACCAAATGTATTTATTGTGGTCTGTGTCAGGAAGCGTGTCCCGTGGATGCGATTGTTGAAACGCAGCATTTTGAATATGCGAGTGAAACACGTGAAGCATTGTATTACACCAAAGATATGTTGTTGGAAGTTGGCGAACAATATGAGGCGCAAATTGCGGCTAATATTAAAGCCGATGCACCATACCGTTAAGTTCAGGGTATAGGTTAGGAGGGGAAATGCTCGAAGCTGGATTCTTTTATCTGTTTGCTGCTATGTCCGTTATAGGCGGTATGGGTGTTGTGTTAGCACGCAATACCATGCATTCCGTGATGTTTTTGATTTTTTGTTTTTTCAATACTGCTGGGCTGTTCTTTTTATTGGATGCTGAATTTTTGGGTATTATCTTGATTCTGATTTATGTTGGTGCGGTGATGGTGTTGTTTATGTTTGTCATCATGATGCTGGAAGTGAATCAAGCCAAGTTGAAAGAAGGGTTTCTGCAATATTTGCCTATAGGCGGCATGATTGCAGTTATATTGTTAATTGAGTTTGTTGCAGCCTCTAGTAGTGGGGTTTTTCATACAGAGGCCATTGCCGCAGTTGGGCATTTTGGTAAAGATGTGAATAATACAGTTGAGATTGGCAAGATTTTGTATACGCAATACCTGCTAGGCTTTGAGATTGCGGCAATTATTCTATTGGTTGCTTTGGTAGGCGCGATTGTTTTGACTTTGCGTACCCGTAAAGATGCCAAGTATCAGAATATTTCGAAACAAGTGAATGTGCGTAAAGAAGATCGTTTGCGCAAGGTGAGGATGTAATCATGATTGGCTTATCCGATTATTTAATTGTTGCTGCCTGTTTGTTTTCTCTGGGTGTGATTGGCTTGTTCTTGAATCGTAAAAATGTGATTACTATTTTAATGTGTATTGAGCTTATTTTGTTGGCTGTAAATATTAACTTTGTGGCATTTTCGCATTATTTGCAGGATATATCAGGTCAGATTTTTGTATTTTTTGTATTGACTGTGGCTGCATCTGAAGTGGCGGTTGGTTTGGCAATTCTGGTGGCTTTTTATCGTACGCGTCGTTCCATTGACGTTGAAGATATTAATTCACTACAGGGTTAAGGGGAGGCTTTCGTGGGAGAAACCATCACAACGCTGAATACGCTTGAATTATTAGC
>CAYPXU010000121.1:0-5359 GCA_964414875.1 uncultured Zetaproteobacteria bacterium
TTTAAAGAGTTAAATATTTTTAAAATTTAGCTTAGTTTCATACGTAATCAGGAAAGATTATTTGGATGCTTAAGCATCATACGGGTAATCAAAATTCGCCATATCATTCTGTAGTTGCTCATGCTCTGGAATATCCAACAAAAATGCCAAATCAGATACAGGCACATGCGCATTGCGCTCACTCATCCATTGCAACATTTCCAAATTATTACGTGCTTCACGGCTTAATGTTTCACAATTCAATTGCATATCACTCTCCTCTCCCGCATCTCCCACGGTTTGATTGGAGGGCATCATGATTGCTATTTATGTCATCTTTATGACATTTATATGACCAAATATGACTACTCAGGACAGCCTTTCTGCCGCAAGCGGTATTCACCTTCGACCTGTATTCGCGAGAATGACGACCTAGAACTCAATGCATGATTCACTATAAATCGCTATTGAGCTAAAAGAATCTTTATCTCAGCTTCTGAAAAACCTGCCTTCTCACGCGCATCCAAATTTAAGCCGCCACCAATGCCTTTGCTAAAATACTTCTCAACCAAGGAAAAAAAAGTTTCCGTGGGTTTTAGTCGGCGCTCTTTACAAACATAACGAAACCAACGCGTACCAATGGCAACATGCCCAAGCTCATCTTTAAAGATAATATCCAACAGCGTTGCTGCATGCGAATCACCTGTATTGATAAACTTCTTCTGAATGCCTGGTGTCACATCCAAACCGCGTGCTTCTAATACTCGGGGAACCAATGCCATGCGATCCAATACATCATGCGCTGTAGTTTCCGCCATTTCCCATAATCCATTGTGGGCAGGGTAATCACCATACTCACCACCCAAATGCCTTAAATGCGCCCGAATCAACTCAAAATGATAAACTTCTTCAACTGCAACCGTCATCCAATCTTTATAATAAACAAGTGGCATATCTGCAAAGCGTTGCACAGCATCCAGTGCTAAGTTAATAGCATTAAATTCAATATGAGCAATGGCATGCATCATAATTTTACGCCCTTCCAGCGTACCCATAGCTCGCTTAGGCACTTGCCCTCCCGATACCAACTCAGGTTTTGCAGGGCGACCTGGTGCATACACATCTGTAGGCACACCAAAGTCATTGATGATGTCATTCTTCTTTAGGCTATCGATATTGCTCATTGCCTGCCGCGTAAGGCTCATTTTTTCATCAACATCACATGCCAATAAAGCCTCACGTACTGTATCTAAAAAACCTTTCACTAAGCTCTCCTTGAGTCTCGCCGCTCATATTGCCACAATGCGGCTCATGCTAGCTGACCATGCCCATACACGTATCATCGCACTTGCTGCTCTGATGCAAACATCGAAACTTGTCGATGACATTGCCCGTAAAGGTATATGCGATAACGATGATTTTCACGCCCTTCTTAGTAGCTTATTTACTGAGACTAAAAAACCTGAAGCCTTGTTTGGTGATAACAGCCATCTACAAGTAGGGCTTCTGCTTAGTAAACACCTGCTTTCTGGTGATAATGTAGACCAAGCAAAAGCGGTTATGGCGTATACTGCAAGCCTTATTGGCGTTGAAAAGAAGTTAAACAAAGAGCCTGATATGTTACAAAGTATTGCAATAGGTATGCAACGCATTCAGAAACAAGCCACCTACTTTGCTAGCCCTAGCCATGAAAGTGTGGTTGGTGGCATTGCAGATCTCTATGGCAATACCATTAGTACCTTAAAACCACGTATTATTATACATGGTAAACCTGAAATCCTTCGCCAGCATAGCAATACCAATAAAGTACGCGCATTATTATTTTCAGGCATTCGCGCTGCGCATTTATGGCGACAACATAAAGGTGGTCATTTTAGATTACTCTTTGGGCGTAAAAAACTATTGCATGATATTGAAACGGTTCTGAAAACTTTATAAAGGTTTTCGGGGTGCTCTAAGGCTGCTTAGGCGTGGGTTCTTTCTCTAGACCTTTCTTCGCCTCTTTGTCCAACTGGCGCTTGCGCCCTTGCTCTTCAACAAAAAAGGTTAAGTTGGCAATCATTAACGAGTAAATCGCAATACCAAAAATCATGGTAAATACACCTACAATGCGACCACCCGCAGTCACAGGGTAAATATCACCATAACCAACGGTCGTTAATGTTACAAACGCCCACCATAAGCCATCGGCAATTTCACCAAATGCAGGATTCACAGCATGTTCCAATAAGTATGCCGATGAACCAAATATAAACACCACACCAAAAATCATTGCCATTGCAGCAGGAAAGCTTTCCTGAGAAATAATCACAAAGCTTAATATTCTCTTACGGTTGGATCGTAATAATACCCCAAAACGCAAGGCGGGCAAAATTCGTATCACCCTTAATGCTGTAAACAAGCGCAATAAGGGTGATGCTAGCAATACAATCAATGCCAAATCCAACCAATTTTCTTTTAAATAAGTCCGCCGATCTATCGAAATCAACCAACGCCAAACAAAAAGTATAAAAAAGCAGAGCAATACTATGGGATCTGCCCATTCAGGGGCTTCTTGCCATAGAGCAATGCCAACAGCCGCAAGCGTTGTGACAAGAAGCAAAGCATCCAGCACACGCCCAAGCCAAACATTCTTAGCAGCAGGCACTTAGTGTTTTGATCCAGCTTTGTGACTAAAATAACTCGCCAATGAAACCATCAAGATACCTGCACCCATATACAAGATATTTAAAGGGTCATCAAAGGTGACATGCAAAACATTTTTGAAAAATGCCACAATTAAAATCATTAAAATGACTTTACCCAAACGATCTTTCAAATCATCCAAGCTATTAATCATTAAAATATTGTTGGCATTCTCTGAATCTTCAGCCACTTTTATTTTAGAAATGAATAATTCATAAAGCCCCAGTGCAAAGATAAGCAGTACCGTTGCCAATAAAAAATCATCGACCGCAGTAATAACGTGGCTAACTACGATGACATGAAAATCTGCTATCACCACACCCAAGAAAGTCACTTCAATAAATTGCCATGCCAAATGCAACATATCCATCGCTGACAAAGTAAACAGCAATAACATACCTATAATCGATGACCATACCGCCAATAAGACGACATAACGCGAATTCCATAACACTATTTCAAAAAAATCTTTCATCCCTCACTCCTTAACTATCAAGTCCCAATGCATCATTCAGGCTAAGACTAGTAAAAACAAAACCATTACGACATTTTTATCGCTGCAAATAGTATTTTCTCATCTACAACCTTGTTATCGACTTTACAATATAACGCTGACTCATCGACAATCGCTAATGCCTCAACAACACCCTCAACAGCCAATACTCTAATCTCTAAGTCACGCGCTTGATTAGCATCATCCAATTTTACTTCAAATGAGCGTGCTGCCAAATAAGGCGGCTGTTGCATCGTCATAGCAATCACCAACCATACCGCCAACAGCCCTGCAAGCACCCAAAATACCATAGCATAGTTTTGTACCGCTGGATGATACATAAACCCACCCAAAACACCGCCAAGAAAAGCTCCAAAGAACTGACTGGTATTAAAGACACCAATAGCAGTCCCCTTCGCACCAGCTGGCGCATATTTTGCGACCAATGATGGCAAGCTGGCTTCCAATGTATTAAAACCTGTAAAAAACACCAACAAAGCAACTGCAATCAAAATAATCGATGCATGCCCCATTGCCAACATCACACAGGCTATAATCAATAAGGCAACCGATAACACAAATACCTGTTTCATTTTGCGTTTTGCCTCGGCAACAATAATTAATGGAATCATCAATACGAAAGAAAGCAACATCACAGGTAAATACAACATCCACTGGTCTGACATCTCCAATAAATTCAGGTTTTTATCCGCCAAAACCAATGGTAATACTACAAACATTGCCGTTAACGAAGCATGTAAAATCAATACACCGGCATCCAAACGCAATAAATCTTTATGTTTTAAAATTTGACCAAACATAGAGGCTGTCACTTCACTATCACTATGATGTGAGCTTTTCTTTGGATCTGGAACAATAAAATACAGCACCAAAATAGAAGCCAAAGCCAATACTGCTGTTAACCAAAAGATACCTGACACACCTATCCAACCATTCAGCAAAGGTCCTAAAACCATGGAAATCGCAAAAGAAATACCAATGGTAATACCAATCATCGCCATTGCTTTGGTACGATGTTCATCACGGGTTAAATCAGCTGCCAGAGCAATCACTGCGGCGGCTACGGCACCAGAACCTTGAATCACACGACCCAATAATACACCTTCAATCGAGGTTGCCATCGCCGCAATCACACTACCAATCGCGAATAAAATCATCCCCGCCGCAATCACAGGTTTACGACCAAAACGATCCGACATCATGCCAAAAGGAATCTGCAACAAAGCCTGTGTTAGACCATAAGCTCCCAATGCAATACCCACTAAATAGGGATTCTCCAACGCACCATCCAAACCATGGGCATAGGTTGAGAATACAGGCAAGATTAAAAATAGGCCCATCATGCGAAGCCCAAAGATACTCGCCAATGAGGCCGCACCCCTGCGCTCCTCAACGCTCATTTCCGTAGATATTTTTTGCTCTATCACAGCTTCTTTTGTCACCCTTTTCTCCTTATCATCATACAATTCAAACGCTTCGTCGTATTATTTAAATGGCCACTCACCCAAGCCCAAACGCAGTACATTCTCATCATCACACAAATCCACAACCGTAGTCGGAGTCATCCCACCCCAACCTGCATCGATTAACACCGCTAGTAAATGCTGGCAGCGCTCGCGCATCTGATCTGGATCCGTTGCAATATATTCTTCATCGGAGAACTGCATCGAGGTTGCCAGCAAAGGCTCCCCCAACTCATCCAATAACATCGAACACACCGCATGACTCGGCATACGAATGCCCACATCCTTACGCTTACCAAACACCCGTTTGGGTAATGTTCCTGTTGCTGGCAAAATAAACGTATAAGGGCCTGGCAAACAACGCTTTAATATGCGGTGTGCCTGATTATTCATACTCACATAGTTTGCTGCCTGCGATAAATCAGATACCACCAAAGACCATAAATGTTTATCATCAAGTTGACGCAACTGACGCACCGTATCTTGAGCCTGTAATGATTGCGGCAGCATCATAATCGCATAGGTTGTTTCTGTCGGAACAATGGCAAAACCGCCTTGCTTCAACACATCTACAACTCTACGAATCTGACGAATTTGCGGACGCTCTGGATGCACTCTTAAATGTTCAAATGTTTTTGCCACCGTCTAAAAACCCAATAAACCTTTCATGCCTTTTTGCATTTGTTGCTCGGGTGTCAAAGGCGGTGATTTTGGCTTA
>CAYPXU010000122.1:0-5312 GCA_964414875.1 uncultured Zetaproteobacteria bacterium
CTAGTGAGTCGGGCAAACATGAATTGCTCGATGCCCTGAAAAACATGTCTATCGAACAAAAAGACATATCGATTACCGCGCATCAGGCAGGCATACGCCCCAATACCTTGGATAAACACCCCTTCCTTGGCAGGCATCCAACATATCAAAATATTGGTATATTTAATGGTTTTGGCTCCAAAGGTTCACTACTTATTCCATGGTATAGCCAATGTATGTGTGAACACCTTATCCACAGCACAGCTTTGCCAAGCGATGCTGATATTCAGAGGTTTATATGCGCTTAACCGAGCAAGTACACCACCACCTGCAGAAAATCATACAACACGGTGATAGCGTTATTGATGCCACTGCTGGCAATGGTCATGATACTTTATTTTTGACAGAATGTGTTGGTAGAACTGGCAAGATATTCGCATTTGATGTGCAGCAACAGGCTCTAAAATCAGCACAAACACACCTGCAACAGCATCATATCATAACACCCGTTACATGGGTTCATGCAGGGCATGAACAGATGCTCGAACATATCCCCCAAACATTACATGCTCAGATCAAAGCCATCACATTCAACCTTGGCTATTTGCCCCATACCGATAAAAGCATAACCACCTGCCCCAATACCACCCTACCCGCACTCAAAGCATCGCTATCATTGCTAAAATCAGGTGGGACACTCTCAGTTCTTGCTTATACAGGGCATGATGGAGGACGCGATGAAGCAGAATCTGTGAAAGCATGGGCAGAGACATTACAAGATGATTTTGATATAAATATTACGATTCCACAAAATACCAAGTTCTCACCTCCTGAATGGATTTGTATTCAGAAATTAACCTCTAAAACCGCTTAAAACACTTGCATAACGCTCATTTTTTACAGTACGCCTTGGTAGATGTTTAATACAACAGTTGTATATTACATCTAATTACTTATCATGCGCCGTGTAGGAGACTTTATGAGTGATTTCAAATTAGAACAAGCCATTGGTTTTCATGTCAATCGAACTGCATTCTTGATGACTGAAGAAATAGGACAGCGCATAAACAATCTTGGTTATGAAATATCCACACAAGACTTTGCCATCCTTTTTCGGCTGCTTAAAAAAGGATCTATGACCCAAGTTGAAATAGCCAAGCTATTAATGCGCGATAAAACAACCATCACCCGCCGCATTGATGCCTTGGTCAAAAAAAACTATGTGCAACGTACTCCAAACCCCAGTGATCGACGTTTTTTCCTGATCGAGCTTACTGAAACAGCACATCAAGCACTGAAAGAACTCATTCCATTGATTGCCAACTTTCAAGAGGAAGTTGTTAAACACCTTCCTGATGAAGATAAAATTACCACGATTAAAACACTGAAACATATTTCCGAGCAATTAATTTCATATAAAGTTACAGGAGAGAATAAATGAAAAAAACCACACCACACTGGATTATTATAGGCGTATTAAGTGCATTATTGATTGCCATTGGATTTAAATTTATTGTGCTCGGAAATACAGCCAAAGGTGATGACGGAAGAATAGCTGTCTTGCTAGAGCCTGCGGAGAGACAGGCTGTCTTGGGTGAAATGCGTGGGCTTTTAGAAACCACACAAACAATCGTTGAAGCACTTGCCAATGATGATTTGGCTACTGTTGATCAGGCTGCGCGTAGCGTTGGTAGTGCGGCAATCAAAACGGTGGACTTTACACTACGTGCGAAATTACCTCTGGGTTTCAAAAAACTTGGTTTCGGCACCCATTATGCCTTTGATGAAATTGCTGACTTGGCGAAAGCAGGCAAGCCCGTTAAAGAGGTGCAGAAAAAACTGGCTGAAACGATGAATAATTGTATTGCCTGTCATGCTATGTATCAACTGCCAGCTGTGCAGATCAAGCCATGATTCGCCAAGTACAACTATTTACATTCGGGCTATTTTTTAGCTTTCCTTTGTCTTGCATGGCAGAAGAAGTGGCAAGTTTCGGCAGTGTTTTGCACCAGCTAGAATCATTATCGCCCCAGTTAACCGCATCGAAAGCACAGGCATCAGCGGCAAAAGCAGGTGTCGCTATAACACGTAGCCAATATTGGGGGCATATTGAGGTATTCGCTCAAGATACACATTACAACAATGCGCGCTTGGTCAGTCCAATTTCACCCCCCATTAACCTTGCCACAGCTGCGATTGATAAAAACCAAATGGCTATGGCTTGATGTTAACCCTACCTGTAGAGGTAACTATTCAGTATAATTACAAATGAGAAGTAACGGTTCAGATTATCTCTGTTTTTTCCAAGGGCAAGGCAAGAAAACGTAGCTTACTGCTGTAAGTGAGGCTTTCTTAACGCAAGCATTGGGAAAATCAGGGGTGAACTGAATAGTTACATTGAGGTTATGATAGAATGACAAGTATGAACATACTAATTGCAACTGCCGAGCAGGAAATTTATCGCGGTCATGCGAATATGGTGATCGTGACCAGTGTGGATGGAGAAATTGCCATTATGCCTGGCCATGCACCTTTGCTCGCCACACTAAGACCAGGCGAAGTGCGCATAGACTGTAAGGCTGGAGCTGATAACTCAGATTGTAACGCCATTGATATCGTTGTATTGGGCGGGTTTCTTGAAGTTCAGCCTGATGCCATCATTATACTTGCCGATGCTGTTGAACGGCTCGAAGAAATTGATGCGGTCAAAGCACAGAAAGCACTTGAACAGGCAAAAAAACTACTTGCATCATCCGATAAAGATATTGCGATCAAAGCAATGTTTGAACTGGAACTGGCGATTGCTCGCTTAAGTATCGTGCGCAGAAACAGTAAGCAGTCATTTATGAAACCATCATAAGCAGGGTAAGCTCAATCCGTTTCAAATATGGCATGAGTATTTGATAATACTATTGATATACTTCTATAGCCGTGCATTCGACCATTGTAAGCCCATCAAGTGTATGGCTAAACCCTCTTTTTCGGGCATTTGTATCCAAAAATAAAGCCTTCGCAAGCATCATGGTGGTTTATCTGACCAGTACAACCTAAACAGATATTGCTTATGCCTCGACATGCTTGTTATGCTATGCCGAAACAAGGGAATGAATAGTCACACCTCAAGGATGGGATACCCATTGAAAGTCCAAAATAATTTGAATATTAAAGCAACAAATGCAACAGAAACCCCAGAGGCTGCTCAATATTTTGAGACAGTCATTATCGGCACAGGATTTTCAGGTTTATTAGCGGCGATACGTTTACAAAAAAAGAACTTTAATAATTTTATTTTACTCGAACGCAGCGCAGACATTGGTGGAACTTGGCGTGATAATTCCTATCCAGGAGCTGAAGTAGATATTCCGACCAGCTTGTATTCGATTTCCTTTATTCCGTATAAATTCAAGAAACGATATTCTCCACAAAGCGAATTACTCGAATATACCAACTATATCATCGATAAGTTTAAACTACGAAAGTATACAAAAACAAACCAGTCAGTTACCAAACTAACATACCACGAAGATACATTCTTATGGCATATTGAGACCGAATCAGGTCAGAACTATAGTGCTCGCTTTGTTATCGATACCAGCGGTGTATTAGCTAACCCGCATATCCCTGACATCAAAGGTGCAGAAACATTCCAAGGTGCCAAGTTCCATACAGCTCAATGGGATCATAGTGTGTCTTATGAGGGAAAACGTGTTGCTGTGATTGGTTCGGGATGTTCAGGGGTGCAAGTCGTTTCTGCCATTGCAAGCAAAGTGGATCGCTTAACCCTGTTTATGGGCAAGGCGCAATGGATTATCCCTCGGGCTGACAGATATTTCAATGCTGCCGAGCGTTTTATTCGTTATATGCCAGGCATACGCCATCTCATTCGCTTTACTATTTTTAGTTACCATGAAATAAGATTCCTTGCCTTTCGCCGCTATCCGCTCACTTCAGGACTGAGTAAGTTTGTGAAAAATATCTATCGCAACATACTGAAAAAAAATCTCAAAGAACATATTAAAAATGAATCACTACGTCAGCATATGATGCCTGATTATGAATTGGGCAGCAGACGCGTCATACCGACAAACATTTTCATCCCTACCCTTGCCCGAGATAATGTTGATGTGGATATTAACGGCATAGAAAGTATCACCCCTACAGGCATTAAAACCAAAGATGGAAAAGATATTCCTTTGGACATGATCATCTATGCAACGGGATTTTATGCTTATTCAAACATGAAAAGAGCACTTACGTTTCAGGTATATGGCATGGGTGGGCGCAACCTAAACAACGAATGGGAAACAGAAATCGTCTCTTATAAAGGCATTACCGTTTCAGGTTACCCAAACTATTTTAAAGTAAACGGTCCCAACACTGGTACAGGTCATAGTTCACAATTATGTTATATGGAAGCTATGACTGATTATACGGTTAAGGCTATTTGTGCCATCAAACGGAATAAAAATATCAAAGCCATCAATGCTAAAGCGCACCTTCAAGCCGAATACGTTGCAAAAGTGCAACAAAACTTAGAAAAAACCGTTTGGCAACATGCCAGTTGCACAGCATTTTACAGAAAAAACATGACAGGTGTCGTCACCAGCCTATCACCAGAACCCGTACTAACATTTATTTTTTCACGTAAATGGTTTCGTTTGAATGACTATGAGTTATTAAAGTAAAATGCTCACCAAGAAACCTACTGACGTGAATGCAATTATTTTAACCACCCTCAATGCCCGCTATTCTCATACATCTATCGGGCTACGTTACCTTTTTGCCAATTTGAGAGAGCTTCAAAATCAAGCAAGCATCGCTGAATTCACCATCAACGATAATGTGCAGGATATTGCCGAACAATTATTGGCAAGCAAGCCAGCCATTATTGGCATCGGTGTGTATATTTGGAATGTTACGCAAGTATCCGAGCTTATTCATACGATCAAAAAAGTGTCGCCCAAAACCATTATTATTCTTGGTGGTCCTGAAGTCAGTTATGACCCTATTCGAGTGAATATGGATGTCGCTGATTATATTATTCGTGGTGAAGGTGAGCTTGCACTCCATGCACTTTGCCGTGCAGTTATAGATGGGGAACAACCAACCGAACGTATCATTGATGCTGGCACAGTGAACCTCAATGATATTGAACTACCCTATCGCTTTTACAGCGATGAAGATGTGAAAAACCGTTATATCTACGTTGAAGCATCACGTGGTTGCCCATTTTCATGTGAATTTTGCCTATCCTCTATGGATAATCGTGTGCGCAATTTGTTTATTGACCGTTTATTGGAAGAGTTTGAAATATTATGGCAACGCGGTGTGCG
>CAYPXU010000123.1:0-5241 GCA_964414875.1 uncultured Zetaproteobacteria bacterium
CCTCTTTTATTAAGTATTGACTTTACCTCAACCTCTCCTTGTTCAATCGCTGCACCCAAAAGGATGCCATGGTATTTCTCAAAGAAATTATTTGCATGATGAATCACATCCTGCCGACCACTTAACTTTGCATTTTCATCGTTTTTAGTTGAGGACAGCACACTTTCATACTTTAATATATATTTATGAGACTCTTTACTTTTCTTATGTGATAACGAGTGGTTGTAAGCAAATACAATTCCCAAAATATTCATCCCTATAAGTAACAAAAACAAGATAAATAGTGCCGCATAAATGCTATTCATTTCATGATTTTTAATCTCTGCATCCAATTCATTTTGCGAGAGCCTATCAGCAGCAATATCCACTGCTGATTGACCTGCAGGAGCAGCAGAAAAAGACGAGTTTACGCCTCCCACATCCTCCGCATATATTGATTCCCAATTTAGGTTAGCTCTTTCATAGAAAGCCGCAGCTCCAATAGCAATTGATAAAAATAAAGCTAATACTAAGAACCCATATTTAGAAAAAGAAGTTATTTCTTTTAGATATTGTGACTCAAAGTTTCTATCTTGATTATCAAAGGTTGTTAATAACTCTGAAGCTTTATCATTTCCTCTTGCTTGCTGCCTACGAACTGTTGATTTTATCTCTTGCCGCTTAGTCGCGCGATTCAAAGAAGAGCCTGCAGCATGAGAAACTGCCGCCAATAAAACAGCAATACCTGCACCTATTAGCACTCCTACATTACCTGCAACATTAGAAGATATTTGTCCCCCAGTCGCAGCAGCAGCAATAACCAAGCCAATAGCATAAGATTCTAAACCTAAGCCCAAGAGTAAAATAAACCATTGCCACCAAGGCATGGCTGTATGTGCATCTTCAGATATTGCTTTTAGCCATTCCTGTGCGTTTTCATATTTTTCCTTCGATAACTCTACACTGTTATTTTTACGTAATATCTCATATACAAAAAACAACAATGCAAGTAATAAGATACCTGTAGCACCAAGAAATACATAATTATCACGAAAGTCTCCAAGCCCTTGAAACAACCGTACAAGGATGGTTACAGATGCTACAATCAAAACTAAAAAGTAAAAATTCATTCTCCTGATTGAGGTTAGCGCCAAGTGTCCTAACCCAAAGTACTTCCCTGCAATAGTTTTTTCAAACCCAAGTGAGTCTCCATTCAAAATATCTTCCTGTCTTTCGCTGCCATACCCTAACACATCCCTATTTGCTTCACGCTTGAGACCACCAAACCACGATTTAAAACGTAAACTCCAATTTAATGCATGCCACTTGAACCAATCCATTTAACAAGCTCCTTTTTCTAATTCTATTTATAAACCTTTCACCTATTAAGTTGGTGAATAAGCTTCCCTGATAAGCTCTCCAGTTGTTCTAGCCTTATGAGCCTTCAAAATTCGTATATCTAAGGCCTGTTTTGCAACATAAACTTTATTACTCTTAACAAAATAAACATACGCACTTAAAGAGATATTATCTTTACCTGCAACTTCAGACTCACTAAACCTTGGCAACAAAACATCCATGCCCAAAATACCTCCCCGTTTAAGAGAGCTAGTATTTGCTTTCCAACGATAAAGCATATTATCGCCACTAACATACAAGCGAGCTATACCATGTAATTTCATGTCAGGTTTATCACCTTTCCCATCATAACGTTTATATACAATCATACTTGGCATCTGATTAGCCAAAGCGACTTCTCTTAAGATGGATACTGGAGCCAAGGATAAATATGCATTCCCCTTTAGCATTTTATAAACTCTACCTTTGTAATAACCTAGTAAGTGGTCACTGGGAGAAAATAAACTCTTATTCTTACCATCCAATCTTTTTATTTTTCCAGCTATTGCCAAATCATCATTCAAAAATAATGGAATTGCTTGCTCTCCAGACGCATGAACTGTTCCAACCAAAGAACCTGCTGCTTTATTGAGGGCTGTGGATATGCTGCCAAAAAAACCTGTAGGTTTTTCGGCCACTTCTGCTTTATGCCCAGATTCCAATAATTGTTGACCATTATATAGTTCACCATGAAAAGGAAGGATACTATCCCTACCCGATAGATTCTTAGCTACACTAACAATTGTTTTAGTTTTTATTGGCTCTTTTGACTTTACTTTTTTCATAACAGCACTCGACTCGGCAATGGAATATCTTTTAGCCATTGCTAACCCTTGTGATGTTCTAGCATCAATAACCTCAACACGGCGATTATCAGCTCTGCCTTTCGGTGAGGAATTATCTGCAATTGGCTCGGACTCACCAGCCCCTTGGTAATAAATCCCAGAGGAAGGGTAGCCTACACTCATAAATGCTTGTGCTACTGCTTTAGCTCTACTTTCAGATAAACGCTGATTCATACGAGCATCACCTTGGCTATCAGCATGACCAACAATCATTACTTTACGAATACCATCTTTTTTATATGCCTTAGCTACATTATAGAAAAATAATTTCATCTTCGGTGTCAACTTAGATGAGCCAGAAGCAAATTGCGCTGGCACCACTGCTTTGTAGATTGCCTGACTTTGATAAGCTTTCTGCTTATCCTTTTCATTCATGCCCTTTATTTTTGCTTCAAAAGTAGGCTTATCTTTTTCACTTAACGTTGGATATGTACTTCTCTGTATATCAATGCCTGTATCCGCTTTAATTTTAGCCAATCGTTTATCACGCGCATCAAATGATGCTCCAAGCTGATTGCCAAAGTAACCACCAATTGCTCCACCGATAAGAACACCAGCAATAGCTCCAGCATCACCACCTAGACGGCTACCCAGCCAACCTCCAAGACCTGCTCCAACTGCGGCACCGCCTACAGTTCCAACTTTTTCTTTTTGCCCCATATCTCCCATTGCGGAGTTTACAGTTGCACAACTTCCCAAAAACATGCTTGCAATCAATAATATGGCAATAAAAGCCTTATTCTTATCCATTCCTACCCCACTCCTACCCACTATAGCTATCTGATTTTATTCATTCGCTATAAACTAGAACTTGTTAAAACCAACCCTTGTCACCACCTACATACAAACGCTGAAATTCGTCTTCTGGTTTTAATAAATAAATAACAGCTTCAACAAAAGCGATAATTGCAATAATCATGGATGGAATATCTAGTAGAATAAAACCTAGGAAAAATGTTACCACCATAATAACGCCTTGCTTCATACGTCCGAGATAAAACTTATGAATTCCAGGGTCAGGGGGTCAGAGACCTTTTAGACTGAACACCATATTTGATAGCACTTTTTAACATTACAAAACATTAACGGACACTAAATCAAGCCTACCAACGCCTGCTTACAAACCGCCATCACGGGGCCTGGGTACAAACCAATCGCTGTTACGGCAATCGCAGTCACTACCACAGTCATTTTCATCGGTGCGCTTTCGATAAAGTTGAAAGTCACCCGCACATCATCAAAGTACATATACTTGATCACGCGCAAGTAATAGAAACAACCCACCACTGAGAAAACAATCGCCAATAAAGCCAAATACAAGTGCCCCGTCTCAACAGCCGCCATAATCACCACGTATTTCGCCCAAAATCCACCTAGGAATGGAATACCTGCCAAAGAGAACAACAGCAAGCCCATCGCCAAGGCATAACCAGGACGAACCTTAGATAGCCCTGCAAAATCATCCAGCAACTCACCCTGTATGCCATCACGGCGCATCAATACGATAATGGCAAACACACCCATATTCATAAACAAATAAACAGTCAGATAAACCAATGAGCCTGCATAACCAGCTTCATTGGCAGCAATCAAGCCCATTAAAATGAAACCAACATGACCAATCGTTGAATAAGCCAACATACGCTTGATATTACGCTGTGCAATCGCCGCTACATTACCCACAATAATCGTCAGACCTGCTAAAAAAACCAAAATCATCGTATAATCAGCTTGAACTGCAGGTAGCGCATCATGCAATACACGCATAAAGACCACAAAACCAGCGACCTTAGGAGCAACAGATATAAATGCTGTTACTGGCGTTGGTGCACCTTCATAAGTATCAGGTGTCCACATATGAAATGGGGCAATAGACACCTTAAATGCCAACCCAGCCAAGACAAAAATCATACCCAACATAACCACACCATGTGCCGAGTTGTTGGCATCCACCAATCCAGCACCAATAGCATCAAAACCAAAACTTGCCGTTACGCCATAAAGGAATGTAATACCATATAACAACATACCTGAAGATAAGGCGCCAAGGATGAAGTATTTCAATGCAGCTTCGGATGAGCGCAATACATCACGCTGATAACCAACTAAGACATAAACACTTAATGCCATCAATTCCAAACCAAGATACATGGTCACGAAATTATTCGAGGACACCATCAGCATCATACCCAGCAAAGCAAACAGTATCAGACAGTAATATTCACCAACATTTTCTTCATCTTTCATATAATCCAAAGAAATAATCACTGCGAATATGGTTGCAGCAAGCATCAACAGCTTAGCAAAGGATGCGAATGGATCCATGACAAAGTAGCCATAAAAGGTGGTTAATGCGCCACCCGTGGTTACTTGGACTGTTGCATAAGCAGTTGCTAGGCATGTTGCAATCGTTGCGTAGGCAATCCAGCTCTTTTTATCTTTGCCTAAGAATAAATCCCATATCAGTAATGTCATTGCCATGATGGCAATAATAATTTCTGGCAGCATCAACTCTAAATGCTGAGGAAATGGGAATGGGAATGTCACGTTTGCCATGTTTTACCTCAATGTCCTGTTACGTGCGCCGCAGCGCCTTGCGCAATCAATGCTGCATCTGCCAACTTACTCGATGTTGCTTGATCAACCAAATGTGCGGCTGATACCTGTAGAATATCGAGAACTGGCAATGGGTATAGACCCAACCAAACAACCAAAACAATCAATGGCGCAAAGAGTCCAAATTCACGCATTGTCATGTCTGATAAGCCTTTCACTTCTTCTTTTTCCACGTCACCCATCAAGACACGTTTGACCATCCACAATGTATAACAAGCAGAAAGAATCACACTGACCGCAGCTACAATCGCCACCCATTTCATGGATACTGGCATATATGCCATCGCTTCAGGTGATGGGTTAAAGGTACCTAAAAGAACCATAATCTCTGCCACAAAAGATGACGCCCCAGGTAAAGCAACATTTGCCATCGCAAAGAACATCATCACCACTGCAAATACAG
>CAYPXU010000124.1:0-5238 GCA_964414875.1 uncultured Zetaproteobacteria bacterium
AACTTTCTGGTGCGGAACTTACAGGTGATGCCAAGCAACGTTTTAAAGAAGTGCGTTTGCGCTTATCGGAGCTTGCAACCACCTTTGAGCAACATGTATTGGATGCCACACGCGCCTTCACATTACATATCACCGATGAACATAACTTGGCTGGGTTACCGCAATCCGCACGTGATGCCGCAGCACAGCGTGCATCCGAAGGTGATAAACAAGGTTGGTTGTTTACGCTCGATATTCCGTCCTATTTGCCGATGATGCAATACAGTGAAAAAGGCGAACTGCGCGAAAAAATGTATCGTGCTTATTGTACCCGTGCGACATTGGCAGAGTTAGACAACAGCCCCGTCATTGATGAATTATTATCACTGCGTCAAGAAATCGCGCAATTGCTCGGTTTTAGCCATTATGGCGAATACTCCATTGCCACAAAAATGGCCTCAAACAGTGAAGAAGTTACTGCTTTCCTGCGTGAATTGGCGGCTAAAAGTCGCACTATGGCAAAGCAAGAAGTTCAAGAGTTACGCGCCTTTGCCAAAGAACATTTGGGCATTGACGATTTACAAGCTTGGGATGTACCTTTTGTCTCTGAAAAATTACGTTTGCATACCTATGCCATGTCACAAGAAGAACTAAAACCATATTTTCCCGAAGCCAATGTAGTATCAGGCATGTTTGCACTGGTTGAAAAAATCTATGGCATTCACATTCAAGAAGCAAAAGCCAAACTTTGGCATAAAGATGCCAAGTATTTTAAAGTATTTGATGCAAACAACGAACAAATCGCCAGTTTTTACCTTGACTCTTATGCCCGCGCCCATAAACGTGGTGGTGCATGGATGGATGAATGTGTGGTACGTTGGCAAAAGCCTGATGGTAATTTGCAACTTCCTGTAGCTTATTTGGTGTGTAATTTCGATGCGCCGATTGGTGATAAACCGGTCCTTTGGACGCATGATGAAGTGATGACTTTATTCCATGAATTCGGGCATGGCTTACATCATATGTTAACAGAAGTGGAAACACGCGGTGTCTCTGGTATCAATGGTGTGCCTTGGGATGCCGTAGAGCTGCCAAGTCAATTTATGGAAAACTTCTGTTGGGAACGTGAAGTCCTCGATTTATTCGCCAAACATTACGAAACGGGCGAAACAATTCCTGCTGATTTATTTGAGCGTATGACCGCAGCCAAGAATTTTCAATCAGGCATGCAGATATTACGTCAAATTGAGTTTTCTTTGTTCGACTTTTTATTGCATAGTGAATATGAAGCAAACGGTGAACAATCGGTACAGGATTTATTAGATCGAGTGCGTAACGAGGTCGCTGTACTTATTCCACCTACTTTTAATAAGTTTCAGAATAGCTTTTCACACATTTTTGCAGGAGGTTATGCTGCTGGTTATTACAGCTACAAATGGGCTGAAGTGCTTTCAGCCGATGCTTATGCGGCATTTGAAGAAGAAGGCCATAAAGCAGGCATCTGTAATGCAGACACGGCAGCACGTTTCCGCAAAGAGATATTATCCATTGGTGGCAGCAAAGATATTATGGATGGTTTTATTGCCTTTCGTGGTCGCAAACCCAATGTTGATGCGCTGTTAAAACATTCTGGTATTACATCATGAAAACACTATTATTGATTCGCCACGCCAAAGCCGAATGGGGCGAGGTCCACCAGCCTGATGTGGAACGTACTTTGAGTGAACGCGGCGAAAGACAAGCCCATGATATTGCCAAGCAAATAAAATCCGAAGCTTTAACACCCGATTTTATTTTGAGCAGTGGTGCCAAACGCACACAAATGACCACACAGATTTTAACCGCGGGTATGGATTGTTCCATGCAACAAGTGCAATGGTGCGATAATTTATACCTTGCTGAACTCAATGTATTATTCGATGCCGCACAGCAAGCCGATGATGCACACCAAACACTTGCCATCGTTGCCCATAATCCAGGTCTTTCTGAATTAGCCGATCATTTGTTAGGCAAGCCTGTTAGTGATATGTCTACAGCCAGCGTTATTGCTATCACATGGGCTGTGCAACATTGGTCTGATATTTCAGCCAGCGCAGGCACATTACGCGCCTACCTTCGCGCCAATATTTAATAACCCTTATGGAGTTTCTATGACACAATCTTCACCTCAAATCGGCACCCCATTATCTGCCACTGCCACACGTGTTATGCTGCTTGGCTCAGGCGAACTGGGTAAAGAAGTAGTCATTGAATTGCAGCGTTTGGGTGTTGAAACCATTGCGGTGGATAGTTATGCCAATGCGCCCGCTATGCAGGTTGCACATCGTTCATATATTGTCGATATGCTGGATGGCGAAGCGCTGCGTACACTGATTGAACAAGAACAGCCGCATTTGATTGTTCCAGAAGTGGAAGCCATTGCTACCGATACATTGGCAGAGCTTGAAACTGAAGGTTTTCACGTTATTCCAACTGCCCGCGCCACACAGTTAACCATGAACCGTGAGGGTATTCGTCGCCTTGCTGCTGAAACATTGCAACTTAGCACATCACCCTACCAGTTTGCTGCAACAAACCATGAATTTCATGCTGCTATTGAGAGCATTGGCATGCCATGTGTGGTCAAACCCATTATGAGTTCATCGGGCAAAGGTCAGTCTATTATCCGAAAGACAGCCGACATTGAAAAAGCTTGGCAATATGCTCAAGAAGGCGGGCGAGCAGGTAAAGGCAAGGTGATTGTCGAAGGCTTTGTTGATTTTGATTATGAAATTACCCTGCTCACCATTCGCCACCGTGATGGCACTTCCTTTTGCTTGCCTATTGGCCATTTACAAGTTGATGGTGATTACCGCGAATCATGGCAGCCACAAGCCATGTCTGACACAGCCCTTGCCAATGCCCAGCATATTGCCAGCAAGGTGACCGATGCATTGGGTGGTTATGGTTTGTTCGGTGTGGAGCTATTTATCAAAGGTGATAAAGCGATTTTTAGTGAGGTTTCACCACGCCCACATGATACAGGTCTGGTCACACTCATTTCACAAGACTTATCCGAGTTCGCCCTACATGCCCGCGCCATTTTAGGTTTGCCAATTCCGAATATTGTACAACATGGCGCAGCAGCCTCATGTCCGATTGTGGTTGAAGGCGATTCGACACAGGTCAGTTTCGTTAATTTAGCAGAAGTATTAGCTGAACCCGACACCCAACTGCGCTTGTTTGGAAAGCCTGAAGTTCATGGCAAACGCCGCATGGCAGTCACCTTGGCACGCGGTAAAAGTATTGAACAAGCACGCGAAAAAGCCAAGCGGGCTGCGGCAGTGTTACAGATCAACTTATAGAGCCTGCTCGACTTCTATAAACACTTTATATTAAAACATCTGCCATTGCGAAAATATTACTGTCTGCCTGTAGTACACATCATCATATAGCTCCAAACAACGGGATGATCTATCCTAAAGTGGCTGTCCTTTGCCGAAGGTAGTGGCTCAGTAATTACGTAGGATCAGAAAAGGGTAATGCCTTTTCGATGTCTATACTTTTACTGAATCACAGCAAAGCCTGCTTGGAATAAGGGAGGCATCTTTACTGGCATTGCCTAACTTTGCTTGACCTTTGGACTATAAAATCTCATCCTGTACTGAGCATAGTTTATACTTGGGAGAGGTTCATGGTGCAAGAAAATATAGAGTCTTTGTTGGAAGAAAATCGTGTTTTTAAACCACCCAAATCATCATCATCTTTTTCATCATTAAAGGACTGGAAGCTAGCCTCAGATGCTTTTAACACTGATTTTGAAAGCACTTGGCAACAATTAGCCCAGCAGCATTTAACATGGCAGAAGCCTTTTACTCAGGTCTTGGATGATAGCAACGCCCCCTTTTATCGCTGGTTTGGCGATGGTAATATGAATCTTTCTGAGAACTGTCTTGATCGCCATGTTCAGCATGGCTTGGGTGAGCGCACCGCCATTATTTGGGAAGGTGAGCCAGGTGATGTGCGAAAAATTTCGTATGCTGAGTTGTTAGCAGATGTTTGCCGTGCTGCCAATGGCTTGAAATCACTGGGTATTGAAAAAGGTGACCGTGTGATTATTTATATGCCGATGATTCCTGAGGCGGCAATGGCGATGTTGGCATGTGCGCGCATTGGCGCGACACATTCGGTGGTATTTGGCGCATTTTCTGCGCAAGCACTGCATGATCGTATTGAAGATGCATCTGCGAAGGCTGTGATTACTGCCGATGGCGGTTGGCGGCGTGGTGCGGTGCATGGTTTAAAATCATCTGTAGATGAAGCCTTGGACAAGGGTTGCGCAAGCATTGAACATGTGGTGGTTGTGAAGCGCGGTGGCAATGATGTGGTTTGGCAAGCTGGACGCGATGTGGCCTGGAGCGATTTACTAGCGGCTCAAGAAAGCAGTTGTGAACCTGCAATCATTGAGGCTGAACACCCTTTATTTATTCTTTATACCTCAGGCTCGACAGGTAAACCCAAAGGCATTGTGCATAGTACGGCGGGTTATCTTTTATGGGCGCATTTAACCATGCAATACAGCTTTGATTTTCAGCCTGAATCGGATGTATTTTGGTGTACGGCGGATGTTGGTTGGATTACAGGGCATTCATATTCGGTGTATGGTCCTTTATGCAATGGTGGTACCACGCTGATGTATGAAGGTGTGCCAACCTATCCTGATGCAGGGCGAATTTGGAAGATATGTCAGGATCATGGCGTTACTGTGTTTTACACTGCACCAACTGCCATTCGAGCATTAATTAAAGCAGGTGATGACTACCCAAATGCCTATGACTTATCCAAGTTGCGTGTATTGGGCACAGTCGGTGAACCGATTAATCCAGAAGCATGGATGTGGTATCATCAAGTCATTGGTGGCGAGCGTTGCCCTATTGTTGATACATGGTGGCAGACTGAAACAGGTGGGCACATGCTTGCACCGATGCCTTTTGCAGTTCCGACAAAACCTGGTTCTGCAACTCTACCATTGCCAGGTGTGTTTGCCGCAGTGGTGGATGAAAAGGGTAATGCGGTGGAGCAAGGCGGCGGACTTTTGGTATTGACCAAGCCTTGGCCCTCCATGCTGCGTGGTATTTGGGGTGATGAACAACGTTTTGTTGATACCTATTGGCAGAAGTTTTCCGATAAAGGTTATTATTTTGCAGGTGATGGCGCACGCCAAGATGATGATGGTTATTTTTGGATTATGGGGCGTGTGGACGATGTATTAAATGTTTC
>CAYPXU010000125.1:0-5190 GCA_964414875.1 uncultured Zetaproteobacteria bacterium
CCGACAATGAATGTACGGTCTTTATCCATCACAAAGGTTGGAGACATGGAGGATAACATGCGTTTTCCAGGAGCAACGGCATTGGCGTTGCCTTGTACCAAGCCATAAGCATTGGGCTTGCCTGGGCGTGTTGCGAAATCATCCATTTCGTCATTCATAAGAATGCCAGTGCTAGGTGATACATAACCTGAGCCCATGCCGTAATTGATAGAAAGTGTGGCGGAAACCATATTGCCCTCATCATCGATGATGGAGAAATGCGTGGTATCGACACTTGCACCAATAGGCTCGGCAAACCCTGTGAGCTTATCAGATGGTGTTGCTTGATGCATATCAATGGAAACACGTAGTTTTTTCAGACGTTGTGGGTTTAATAAGTCTGGAATGCTTACAAAATCACCATCACCCAAATATTGGTTGCGATCTTTGTAGGCGCGTTTCATGGCTTCAATCAATAGATGGGTGCGGTTGACTGCGCTCATTGTCTTGAGGTTATCATTTTGCAGAATGCCGAAAACTTCTGCCATGGTAATGCCGCCAGAAGAGGGAAGGGCGGCAGAAATAAATTGTGTGTCCTGATATGTAAATTGAACAGGTTTACGTTCAATGACTTTATAATTGGCAAGATCAGCTTCTCTGATGAGCCCGCCATCATGTTTCATGTCAGCAACCAGACGACCTGCTGTCTCGCCGCGATAGAAATCTTTTGCGCCAAGCTTGGCAAAGCGCAGAAGGGTATCTGCTAAGGCTGTTTGGCGAAGTTGCCAGCCTTTTTTAGGTACATGCCCACTATTAAGAAAAATTTGTTGGGCTGTGTCGTTAAGTACATCTTTGCGCCATTTTATCATGCGCTGGAGATGTGGGCTTATTGCAAACCCATCGCGAGCCAAAGAGATAGCAGGGGATGCACTTAGTTTACGGGGGATTTTTCCGTACTTTGATATTAAGTGGTCTATGCCTGCTAGTAGCCCTGGCACACCTGCTGATTGTGCGCCATTTATGCTGGATTGTGTGTTATAAACTTCGCCATGCCCTGCTAACTTAGGCGATGTCTCACGTGCATCAAGCATCACATAACGATCTTCTTTGGCAATATATAATAGAAAGAAACCGCCACCGCCAATGCCAGAAGAACCAGGTTCGACAACGCCCAAGGCTAAGGCTGTTGCAGCCGCCGCATCAAAGGCATTGCCGCCTTTTTGTAATATTTGAATGCCAGCTTGGCTCGCTAATGGGTGAGCTGAGACCACCATATTGGAAGGTGAAACTACACCGGCATATGCAGTTGCAGCTGGTATTAAAAAGAATAAAAAAATATACTTTAACATGCACATAGTTTATCTATGCAAGTGAGTTTCTCAATGGGTGTTTTTTCTGCTTATCGGTATTACCCTTCGCCTCACCACTGAGGAGGTAAGCCCATGCTCTTTCGAATGTTCTTGATTATGTGTGCCTGCTATGTACCCACAGCTATGGCAGCGCTACAAACACTGCCTGTAACAGCCACCATGGATGCCCATGATGCATTGCATTGGCAACAATCCGATGGCTGGAAAAATGGAGTGCCTTTTCAAGTTGGCTGGCGTGCAGACCACCTATCCTTTGCCAGCAGTATATTGAGTTTAAAGCTCGATAATCAGCCCGCCTGTGCTGTTGGTTTAGCTGCTTGTTCCAATGAACCCTATGCTGCAGGGGAATACAGTAGCATCGACCTTATCTCTTACGGGCGTGTCACGTTTCGTGCTAAACCTGCTGCGGTCAGCGGTGTCATCACAGGCTTATTTACTTATACAGGTCCTTCAGATGGTCAGCCTCATGATGAAATTGATATTGAATTTTTAGGTAAAGATACCACAGGCGTGCAGTTTAATTATTATACAGCGGGGGTTGGTGGCAATGAAATATGGATACCTCTTGGTTTTGATGCTGCACAAGCCTTCCATGACTATACTATTGAATGGTTATCGACAGGCATCAACTGGTATGTAGATGGGGTTTTAAAACATACAGTTTTTGTTACCACAGGTGTCACTCTACCTAGCTTTCCTCAGCATATTTTCTTGAATATTTGGGCTGCCATTGGTGTCAATGCTTGGAGTGGACCTTTTGTTTATGCTAACACAGCCATCACAGCTCAAGTGGATCAGGTTAGCTATACTCCTGCTGTCGGTCTCACAACGGCTTCATCCCTAGTGAGTTCAGGTGGAGGCTGTACAATTGCATCGGGTCATCGCAATACAGTGGATTCAACGCTGTGGTTTATGCTTGTTTTTCTAGCTCTTAACTTTGCATTCAAACGCTTTCAAGTTGATTAAATAAATGGTGAATACCTGTCGGCACTGCAACATCTGCCAAGGCTTTAACCCAACGGCCATCACCTTGTGGGCTGTTTGACTTTGTTTTGCTATACAAGTGCAAACGTCGATGGGTCAACAGATGAATATGACAAGGTGAATCATTCGGCTTTTTAGAGAGTTCGATAATGGGCGGTGTCCAAAGCCCTGCCCAAATGCCTTTTTCAGGGCGTTGTTGCAGCCAAATACCTTTTTCAGGGTGGTTGTGCAGGTTTATTTGCCAAAATACATCTTTTACAGGTGTTTTTTTCTTGCTTGAGGACTGTTTTTCTATGTTTGAGAAGGCCGAACGACAATGTTTGGAAACAGGGCAGCTATCACATTGTGCATTGTGGGCTTGGCAAAGCGTTGCGCCTAACTCCATCATAGCTTGGTTCCACATTGCAGGCGCATTGGATGTGTCGATTGCTTCTTGAGCCAGCAACCATAGTTGTTTGTCGGTGGCTTGGGGCTGGTTAAACCAGCGTTTTAACACACGTTTTACATTGCCATCCAAAACGGGCGTATTCATGCCAAAACAAAATGATGCAATCGCGCCAGCGGTTGATTTGCCGATACCAGACAAAGCCATGATGTCTTCAAATGATTCTGGAAATACACCACTATGTTTATTGGTAATTTGCTGTGCTGAGGCATGGATAAAACGTGCGCGCCTATAATATCCTAGCCCTTCCCATGCTTTGAGCACATTATCCAATGGGGCTGCTGCTAAGCATTGAATGCTTGGAAAAGATTGAAACCATTGTTCATAACGTGGCAAGACTGTTTTGACTTGGGTTTGTTGCAACATGATCTCTGAGATCCAAATGTGATAAGGGTCAGATGTATGTCGCCATGGCAGGTCGCGCAGGTTCGCGCAATACCACTGTAGCAGTGGCCTACATGGTGCGGAAAACGAATTGGTCATCAATGACTTCAAAGGTGAGATAGAAACTTGCACGATCCAAACCCCAAGAACTTGGTAAAGGTTTGAATGGCGCAGCATCATGAATGGCTCTCACAGCACTTTCATTGAGTGATTGAATAGGGCTTGGGCGCAAAATTTCTAGGTTGCCCAGTTCACCACTAAGCTCAATGGTAACGCGCATGAGAACTTGTCTGGCTTGATCTGCAAATTTTTGGTAATCAGCTTGCCCGGGTCGCCATTGCTCTTCCAATGCCCGTACCAAGGAATGTGCATAGGGCGCATATTTTGCTTCTTTGGTGTTAATCGGAATATCTGCTTCTTTGGAAAGCATCTGTTTCATGCGACGTTCGCGCTCAAAATCACGCGATAATTCAGATAAAGCCATGCTCGATGGCATAAGTTTGGATAGTGGGATGAGGCGTGGTGGAGTAGGGCGTTTTTTCGCAACAGTTTTCTTTTTAACAGGGTTGTTCTCAATGACATTATCATGCTCAGATGCTGCGCCTTTCTTGGTAATGATGCGGGTGCGCTTGTCTGATGATTTGGGCGGTGTTGGTGGTGTTTTAGGAGTTTTTGGTGGGGTTGGGCGTTGGTTGCTCTGCTTTTTACTAAGTGCAGGAGACTTTGCCGAGCGTGTGCTGCGGTCTTTGGCATTTGAGCTGCCGCCTTCCGCACTGCGGTTGGCAATTGTTTTGGCATCTTTTGGTGGGGCCTTTTTAGACTCGGTAGCTGGATCGAGAAGGATAACATCGGTAAATTGCGGAGACTGTTTTTTTACCAAACGAGGCTCATCATGGTTTAAAGATATGAATAATCCCAACACGATATGAGCGGCAATAGATGCCACAAATGCAATGATTATACGGTTGTTTTTAGACTTTGCCTGCAATGCTTATTTGCTCCGAATAGTGAGTTGCGCTGTAATATAGGTCGCCAGAGCGCCATTGAGCCAGCCTGTCGCGCAGGATAGCACAAGCAATGGCGGTAGCAGATAATAAAGTGCAATTTGCTGAATAAAAAGCTGTTCCACGACAATAAACTGGCTGCACATATGTGCCAGTGCAGCCAATAAACTAACGCCAATCAAGCTAATACGTGGGATAAATCGCCATGCTAAAATCATCACAGTCGTGGATGCCAAGGTGGCTATAAAGCTGATAATAAATGTCGGTGTGAATATGGTTCCGATAAAAAAAGCACCAATCACAACCCGTGCAATAGCTAGGCTTGCAGCCGCTTTAGGTCCCATAGTGGCAAGTACAATGATGGTGATAATATTTGCCAGACCAAGTTTAAACCATGGACCCAAGCTTGGCATAGCAGCCTCAAAAACATGTAGTCCGCTGGCAAGCAATAAAAGCCCTAACCAGTAAGCCTTTTTCTCTAAAGAAGCCAGTGATGGACGAGGTATCTTAGCTGTATTCATTATTCAGACACCGCATCAAGGGCAAGTTTTTGCGAGCCTTGAATGCTTACCAGAATGCGATTGGGCACACATGCTAATATATCCCCGACACGATGGCGGTGGCCAGAGAGTACACAGCGTTGTGTTGCACATGTGGAATGGCTGATGCGTACGCCATTCGAATCAATGGTGATTTCTGACAAACCAATATCGCCTTGCGCCTCAAAATGTATGGGTTTGTCGGGGTGCAAGGGGTAGGTGGCGAGCAATGTTTTGCCGTGATAAATATGCACCATCGGTGTGCCAGATAAGTTTTGCTGTATCCATAACCAGCCCGTAATGATGGCAAGCAGTGTGAGTAATAATAGCGTACGATCTACCCATGTGCCTTTTAGCCAATGCCATAGACTTGCTGCATTGCTAGGGTCAGCTTCGTGCATGGATGTAGATGTTGAACGAATCGGCATGCGGCGAGTGTAAACATGCAAAAGGGTGGAAGCGAATATGAATGTATTGATTACAGG
>CAYPXU010000126.1:0-5140 GCA_964414875.1 uncultured Zetaproteobacteria bacterium
TAAACATACCATAGACCAAATCACTCTATTATTCTATATCATATTGACCCTTGACAAGACATAGCTATAAACCAAGCTCCGCCTATACATTGAGGGATCTGTATACATTTCAGGAGGATATATTAACTTATGAAAAAGATTTTTATTACATTGGCTGCAACAGCATTATGTGCTGCACCAGCTTTTGCTAGCGATCACGGACATGAATCACATAACCCATGCGCTCATAGCACCAGTCATCATGCGGCAGTGTCTGACAAAGTCATTGCAGAACAGCGTGAAGCACTTGCTACAAGCACCAAAGGCAAAGGTTTTGGCCCACAATCACCAAGAGATATTGATGCTATTGCAGGCAGCAACAAGCGTATCTTTAGTGAAGCACCAGCATCAACGTCTATGAACCTTTGCAACATTCATTTTCATAAAAATGCTGAGCATAAAGCGCATGACTTCTCAATCTATGCAGGCAATGGCAATGGTGAGGGTTATCAAAGTGGTTATAAATTTGATACATCTAGCTTAAGCAAAGCTGAACTTAAAGCAACACACGCTAAAATCTGTAACAGTGCACACAGCACACTAAGGCCTGGCGATACCATTGAAGTGCATTATGTATACTCAACAGCTCAAATTAAACCAGGTAAAGGTCTAGGATCTTGCTTTAATAGTGATATTCCAAAACAAAACCCTCAACTACGTGTAGAAACACAGGTCTATGTACTGGTCAATGATAAACATGCCCTTAACTTCAAAAACTTAACAACGTACAAAAAAGTTGACGGTTTATACCAAGCAACAGGCATCCCAAGCAATACTGGCATACCTGTTCAATATGAAGGCTCTACTACCGGCCCTGGTTACAATGAAAAAGGTTCACCATACCAAGTTTCTTGGAGCGTTCGCCCACATGTTGCCAAAGTAAATATCGCAACAGTTGGCAAATGGTGTGAAGGTAATGACTTTAAAGAAGACCATGGTCATGGCGTTCGCAATCTTGTAAAAAACCCAGAGCTTTTATCTAAAATTGATTAATCTCTGAGCGCTATATCAAAGCCGCCTTCTCAACCTAGAGAAGGCGGCTTTTTTTATGCTTTAAGTGGTAGCGTCATCATGACACACAAGCCATTCGGCTCACGATTCTCTAATCGTAAACTACCACCATCGCGATCCAGTGTTTCTTTAACAATTGCCAGACCCAAACCATGTCCGCCACGCGTACGCACGGCATCCACTCGATAAAAACGCTCCGTCACATGCTGCAAATCTTTTTCAGGAATACCGTCACCCTCATCTAAAATAGATAAAACACCTTCTTCAAGACTGCAATGCAACGCTGTGTCTTCAGCCGTATAACGTACCGCATTGGATGCCACATTCATCAATACACGAAAACAATCCGACTCATGCATAGCAATTTCAAAGGATTCTGGAAGCTGCAAAGATAACGATAGGTCTTTTTTTGCCATTTCAGGCTGTAATGTCTGCCAAACTTGTTTACACACCGCCACAACATCGCAACTACCCTGCTCTGCGGCTCTATATTCAATCTGCTCAACAGATAACAATGCATCCAACAAGCTATTCACATGCAGTGCCTCTTGTGCAATCACTGATACAGCCTCTTGACGCAATGCCGCATCATCAGCAAATGCTTCAATGCTACGTGCATAACCCAACAAGGACGTTAAAGGTGTTTTTAAATCATGCATCAAATCAGATACAAATGTTTTACGCTGCTCTTGCAAGCGGTATTGAGCTGTCACATCCAAGCATAATAACAGCCCCTGCTCTTCACCCAAGCCTGCCAAACGCGGTAAAAAAACTTGCTCACCCACAAAAATCTCGGGCAATGCTACAACTTCAGGCAGTGACTGCACCGCTTTGGCAAACGCTTTCAACCAATCAGGCTTGCGGTAAAACACCACCATCGATTCTGGCAATAAACTCACATCTCGTATAGCAAACAGGCGCATTGCTGCATCGTTGGCCGACATTACACGGCCTGTACGATCTACACGTAATACGGGCACATGAATTGCTGAGAGTAATTCATCCAAACGACGGCTGCGTTGCTCAAGCTGTTTTTCTAAATCGCTTTGGCTAACCTGTGTATTCGATAACACCCGCTCATGGCTTGCTAACTCACGCTTTAATAACCGGACATGCCACCACCATAACAACACCACAATGAATAGCGCAATAAATCCAGTCGCACCGCTCATCATGTGCTAGTCTTTACAAAGCGATAGCCTGAGCCCCTCACTGTTACAATAGATTCACCCAAACCATGTTCCATCAAAGCTTTGCGCAAACGTTTGACCGTAACATCTACGGTTCGCTCTTCAACAAAATTATTGATTCCCCACACCTTGTCCAATAAATACTCTCTGCTACGCACCTTGCCAGGCTTCTTCATCAAACGTTGTAATAGGCGGAACTCCAAAGGGCGTAAATCAACCCGCTTACCCAAGACAAAGGCTTCCATAGCATCATGATCCAAGGTAATTTCTGAATCCGACTCACCCATAGAGCGCCCATACACAGAGCGTCGCAACAAGGCTTGAACACGCGCTACCAATTCATCAGGCTCAAAAGGTTTGGGTAAATAATCATCCGCCCCCTCATTCAAACCACGAATACGTTCCTCTGTTTGCGCCAATGCGGTTACCATGACCACTGGCAGGGTGCGCAAAGCCTCTTGCTTGCGCAACCAACGCAATAAATCCAAGCCTCTCACACCTGGAATCATACGATCCAAAAGCATAAGTTTATAAGCATTTGATTTAAGCAGTTCAATCGCATCATGACCATTGCCACAGCATGTCACGCTATATCCTGCACGTTGCAAATGGATTTCCATCAAACGCGCAATGGCTGTTTCATCCTCAACAATCAGAATATCTGCATTTTTTATTTCATCTGTCATTTACACCTTCCTACCCAATGCAAACTGATGCATATGGGCGTATTCCACTTCTACTTTTAATGCTTTTTCGCTCAACAAGCGAAACATGAAATACATCAATTGTTGACCCAATTTTGGTTCTTCCAAAGCAATCAAATCAAAGTAGTTACGCTCCAAGCTTAGCACAACCGTATCTTTCTCGGCTTTAATCGTCGCGGAATGGTTACGTTTATCATCTAAAAATGAAAACAAGCCAAATACGCCACCCACCCGTAAGTTATCATAACGGTAGCCACTTTCATCTTCCACGCCCACTTTCCCTTCTAATATAAGATACATTTCGCCTTCCGCAGCTGTGCCTGCCTGATACACCACTTCACCAGCTTCAAAACGTTTTTCTTTCATGCAGGCAAACAAAAGCATGGCATGCTCTTCTGACATTTCTTTAATCAGAGGAATATTTTTAAACGCTTCAAAATAAACATTGGATGTCATCGATGACATCAATGCTTCTAATAGTACAGCCTTCTCTACAGAGTTTTCCGTTCTTTCCATTATCATTTCTATTCTCCATCTCTTATTAAGGTATATGTAGAAATTATAAGACAACTATGACAAGAACATGACAAATCATTCACCTATATACTGCTGTCATATTGTTGTCACATTCAAAATATACCGTGCCTCCCAACTTCCTAGGAGGAAAAACAATAATGAAAATGAAAACAACTATACGCGTAGCTGCACTTATCGCTGCTGCTGCTGTTACAACACCTGCATTTGCAGGCGATACACAAGTAAAGGGCAAGGTTTTTTATGACTACGGCTCTAAAGTCATTACAAGCGCCAACGGTACTAAAACTAAAACCAGTGGTGGTAACTTGTCTCGTACTTACTTGACTGCAAAACATAAACTTGATGATACTTGGAAAGTTCGCCTAACTTTGGACTCAGCACAAGAAGCAACATTGAAAAAGAAATCTAGCATCTATGTAAAGTATGCCTATTTAGAAGGAAATTTCTCTGATGCATTGAATGCAAACTTGGGTGTTATTAAAACATCTTGGATTGATTATGAAGATGGATTAGGTGGTCACCGTTATATCTCTAAGAGCTTTGTTGATGACCAAGGCCTAGAGGCCTCAGCAGATGCTGGTGTTGGTCTACATGGTAAAATCGCAAATGGCATGTTTCACTACGCTATTGCAGAAGTAAATGGTGCAGGTTATGGCAACATTAAACGTAATGCTAGCCAAGACCTTACTGTTCGAATTGGTAGCGCTCCTATCGAAGGTCTAACTATCGATTTTGGATTCAACGATGGCTATAAAGGAAAAAGAACAGACTCCACAGTATCAACAGTTGGTTTGACAAAACATCGTCTAACTCAAGCTATGATTACTTACGGCATGGGCCATGATTTCCGCGTTGGCGCTAACTTGATCAAAGATGTTGCCAAAACAAATGGTGTTTCAGAATCCTTAAAAGGCTTGGATACTTGGGCTTGGGTGAACTTCTCTGACCAATTTGCTGCTTTCGTAAATTACGAAACTGCTAAAACTGGTAAAGTAGTAACCATTGGTAAAATGACAGGCGCTGCAACTGAGAAAAAGACAATTGTATCTCTAGACTATAAAGCTTCTAAAAAAGTATTATTGTCTCTGGCTTACACTAGCGTAACCAATTTACATGGCGAAGCTGGTACGAAAGAAACTATTGCAGGTCTTTATTCTCAATTTAAGTTCTAAGTAGAGCTTACATAGGAATACATCCTTATAAAAAAAGGCTCGCCATTGGCGAGCCTTTTTTTATGCCATCTATTCGTGAATCATGCATTGATTTACCTATCGCGTCCTTTTCGTAAAAACGGCAATCCATCTCCGTTCTAAGAAGGCGCTTGAGTGGATACCCGATAAAAGCACTCGGGCATGACTGCAACTTAAAACATAATCACTATCGATGACATAAAGCTGTCACAAATACATGTTATATTAATCCCATCTTTGTTGAAAAGTGTGTAACTCCTCGTTGAAATGAAAAAGCTCGCGCCTGTCGCGGGCTTTTTTTATTTGGGGCAATCCCTTTTACTTTACTCACTTCAATATATTTCGCCCCCATGTCATCCTCATGTCACATAGGCTATTTATGCTACACGACAATCTTAAGCAAAGGAGTTCAATACATGAAAAAGAATATGATCATGCTTGCTGCAATCGCAGCGTCTTGCATCAGCAT
>CAYPXU010000127.1:0-5106 GCA_964414875.1 uncultured Zetaproteobacteria bacterium
TGCTACATTGGGTGTGCTTGCTGGTAAAACAAAGAAAGAGCTGCCTAAGCATTTGGTGGATGAAGCAGAAGTCCAGAACCAACATGAGATATCTGATAAAAAACAGTAAGATTGGGCTGGCTTATTTATAATAATCACTTTTGATAGGTGAATTGAAGAGCATGGTGGTTTAAATTTTACATCATTCTTTTAGAAATAGCGTCTTTCTATATAATGACTCAAGTTAAACCTGCAATTAAAGCAATGGCTTAAAGGGTATATATAGAATTTATATAAGAGATTTCCTTATTTTATCCCATAGTTTTTGCCAGTGTTCTTATAGCGCAGTATTCGCTATGATGCGCACCCGCATTATTAGTGAATGGCATCAGTGAACTGCATGGGCAGTCTGATATTTTGGAGTAGCAATATGGAAGCAGGTATTGAAGTAACAAAGCTTGAGAATGAGGCGCGTCAGCCTTATCCGAACTCAAAGAAGGTCTATATTGAAGGTTCTCGCCCAGATATTCGTGTGCCGATGCGTGAAGTTTCTTTATCTGATACGACATTAAAAGATGGTGTGGAAAAAAATCATCCGATTTTGGTGTATGATACATCTGGTCCTTATACGGACCCTGATGTTGAGTTAGATTTGCAAAAAGGGCTGCCTGATGTGCGTACAGCTTGGATTGAGGAGCGTGAAGATACTGCATTTTTGACAGGTCTATCGTCGAAATATGGTAATGAACGCCGTGATGATGAAAGTATTGACCACCTTCGTTTTGAACATTTAAAACAGCCTCGCAAAGCCCGTGGTGGCAAGAATGTTTCACAAATGCATTATGCACGTCAGGGCATTATCACTCCTGAAATGGAATATGTAGCGATTCGTGAGAATCAAAAACGTGAACATTTGCGTGAAATTACCAAACAGCATCCTGGCCATTCATTTGGTGCGAACATCCCACATGTCATTACCCCTGAATTTGTACGTGATGAAGTAGCCAGAGGGCGTGCGATTATTCCTGCCAATATTAACCATCCAGAGCTTGAGCCGATGATTATTGGGCGAAACTTTTTAGTCAAAATCAATGGCAATATTGGCAACTCTGCTTTGGGTTCATCCATTGAAGAAGAAGTGGATAAGATGACGTGGGCGACCCGTTGGGGCTCTGATACCATCATGGATTTATCGACAGGTAAAAATATCCATGAAACACGCGAATGGATTATTCGTAATTCAGCTGTGCCGATTGGAACAGTACCTATTTACCAAGCTTTGGAAAAAGTCGATGGTGTAGCTGAAGATTTAACATGGGAAATCTTCCGTGATACCTTGATTGAGCAAGCCGAGCAGGGCGTGGATTATTTCACCATTCATTCGGGTGTATTACTGCGTTATGTGCCACTTACTGCCAAGAGGCTCGCAGGGATTGTATCGCGTGGTGGTTCAATCATGGCGAAATGGTGTTTGTCGCATCACAAAGAGAATTTCCTCTATACACATTTTGAAGACATCTGCGAAATCATGAAAGCCTATGATGTTTCTTTCTCATTGGGTGATGGTTTGCGTCCAGGCTCGATTGCCGATGCCAATGATGCAGCGCAATTGGGTGAATTGAAAACTTTGGGCGAGTTGACCAAAATTGCATGGAAACATGATGTACAGGTGATGATTGAAGGCCCTGGTCATGTGCCAATGCAAATGATTAAAGAGAATATGGATTTGCAGTTGGAATATTGTGATGAAGCACCCTTTTATACGCTTGGTCCTTTGACCACTGATATTGCACCAGGTTACGATCATATCACTTCTGGAATCGGCGCGGCCCAAATTGGTTGGTATGGCTGTGCGATGCTTTGTTATGTGACTCCGAAAGAGCATTTGGGTCTGCCCAACCGTGATGATGTAAAAATAGGTGTGATTACTTATAAGATTTCTGCGCATGCAGCAGATTTGGCGAAAGGGCATCCTGGCGCACAGCAGCGTGATGATGCATTGTCCAAAGCACGCTTTGAATTCCGTTGGGAAGATCAGTTTAATTTGAGTCTTGATCCAGATACTGCGAAATCATTTCATGATGAAACTTTGCCAAAAGAGTCTGCAAAAGTTGCGCATTTTTGTTCCATGTGTGGCCCTAAATTTTGTTCCATGAAAATCACCCAAGATGTGCGTGATTATGCAGAAGAGCACGGTATTGAAGCCATGAATGCGATTGAAGCGGGCATGTATGAGCAGTCTGAAACCTTTAAAGAAAAAGGCAGCGAAATCTATCATAAGGCGTAAGCTAGCTTGTGGTATTTAGACTATACTCATGATTGAAAGAACGGCCATAGGAGGCAAAGATGTTAAAAGCGCGTGATATTATGAATATTGAACCACCTTATTGTGCTTTGGATGCTTCAATTCAGGATATTTCCCAACGTTTTGCTGATGAGAAAATTTCAGGTATGTTGGTTGTTGATGGTGATAAACGCTTGTTGGGTGTGATTACTGAAAGTGATTTGATTGATCAGCAGGCAAGGCTTCATTTGCCGACGGCGATGGCAGTCTTTGATATGGTGATTCCGTTGGGTGAAGAAAAGTTTGAAGCAGAGCTTGCTCGTATGCAGGCAATGATGGCGGAAGATTTGATGTCTATGGATGTGAGAAGCGTGGACGTGAATGCTGACTTGGCTGAAATTGCCAGCTTGATGGGTGAGGTGGATATTCACCATTTACCCGTACTTGAAGATGGTGCTGTGGCAGGTTTGATTTCACGACGTGAGATTATTCAAGCTTTGGCAGGGCAACTCTCTTAATCAAGTCGCTACACCCCTTACAGTGCTTGGGTTCTCGATAACAGCATTCGGGAATGATAGAGGAATAATTTTGCAAAAAATACTCAAAAACGAACAAGAAACCTGCGCTTTTGCGCAGGAATTAGCCAAAACACTTACATTTGGTGATGTTATTGCATTATCGGGCGATTTGGGTGCTGGCAAAAGTGTGTTTGCGCGTGCCTTGATGCGTGCTTTGAGTGTTAGCGATGAAGCTTTGCCCAGCCCAACTTATGCTATTATCCAAGAATACGATGGGCAACTTGTCAGTGGTGAAACATGTAAAGTGGCGCATATGGATTGGTATCGGCTTGAAGAATCAGACGAAGTTGAAATGCTTGGTGTACGTGAGTTTTTTGAACCGCCGTGGATTGCCATTGTTGAATGGCCAGAACGTTCAATGGCTAGTTTCCCTGAGCATATGAAATGCATTACGTTAAGCTATGTGGAAGGGGAGATAGCGCAGCGTAGCATTGAGATAAAGCAATAAGGCTTTAAAGCTTAAGATGTAAATTTATACTATTTTTTGTTTTTTTAGCCTTCACTATTCAGAGTCAGATAGGCTGCTTTCAGCTGCTTCCCGTAAAACTTTAAACAAAGCACGCGATGATTTGGGTGTTTTGTTTTGTTGTGCTTCTTTTATGGCATTGCGAATCAACTGGCGGATTTGGCTAATATTACTCTGTGGATATTGCTCAATCCACGCATCCAGTGCATGCACATCTTCGACATCGAGCAGGCGATCACGCCAGCGTTCAACTTTATGAAATTTGGCATTGGCTTTGGCTGTGCCGAATTCAAGGTCATTGATGGTTTTTTCGAGTAATTCGGTGTCCATCTCACGCAATATTTTGCCAATAAATTTAAAGTGTCGTTTGCGTGCGCCATTTTGATGAATGGCTTTACCTTCTATCAGAGATTCACGAAGCTCTTCGGACATAGGTAGACGATTTAATTGTGCTAAATCCAATGATTCCAGCTTTTTTCCAAGCTTCACCAAGGCAACGGCATCACGTTTTAGTTGTGATTTATTGGGGCGAATGACTCGCTCTTCTTCCTCAAGGAAGATAGTATGAATGGGTGGTTCTTCTATCGGTGGGCGCATGTTGTTTATTTACTTTCTTTGGCACGCAATGATTTGGCGAGCTTGTCCAATACACCATTGATAAAACTACGGGCAGGTTCATCGGTATAATCGCGGGCTAATTCTAATGCTTCATTGATAATCACGCGGTAGGGGATTTCTAGACGGTTGAGCAATTCCCATGTTGCCAAGCGCAGGATGTTTAGTTCCAACGTAGCAACACTGCGCAAGCTACGATTAATCACGGTGGTTATTTTAGCATCCAAATCATCACGATTTTCAAGTACACCATTGACCAAAGTACGAAGGTAATCTTGATCTTGTTGTTCGCGTTCTTCTTCTTGCAGGCGACCTGCAATCAAGCCAGGGATGGATGCATTATCGCACTCGCCACTTTGCCATGCATACAATACTTCAACGGCAGATTCACGGGCTTGATGACGATTGGGGCCTGCGCCCTTAAGTGGTTTGTTCACTATCTATTCTCCAATCCCTTCAATTTCTTTTAATAGTGTTGCAATTTCAACGGCTGTTAATGCTGCTTCTGCACCTTTATGACCATGTGTTCCACCAATGCGTTCCAAGGCTTGTGCATGGCTATCAACAGTCAGGACACCATTGGCGATGGCAATATCACCACATTCAGCGATATGTCCAATAGAATCCATCGCAACACGGCAAACATGCTCAAAATGAGCTGTGCCACCTTGAATCACGCAGCCTAGACAAACCAATGCGTCGTATGTACCTGTCTGTGCCATGGCAGATGCCAAGGTTGGAATTTCCAATGCGCCGGGCACATGCACAATATGCAGTGTTTCATCGGTTGCGCCATGCTCTTTTAGTGCTGTCACGGCACCATCGAGTAGACCCTCGGTAATATCTTCATTAAAACGGCTAACAATAATGCCAATTTTCATGCCAGTGGCATCAACATTTCCTGCTAGGTGAGGGGCATCCAAACTCATTTTATTCTCCTGCCTTAATCATATGACCCATTTTATCACGTTTGGTCTGCAAATAGGCGATATTATCTTCATGGGGCTGTACTTCAAGTTGTACACGTTCAACGACTTCAAGTCCATAACCATCCAAAGCGATGATTTTCTTCGGGTTATTGGTCAGTAAATTGAGTTTACGAAGCCCAAGATCACGTAAAATTTGCGCGCCAATACCATAATCCCTTAAATCAGATTTAAAACCTAATTTTTCATTGGCTTCAA
>CAYPXU010000128.1:0-5031 GCA_964414875.1 uncultured Zetaproteobacteria bacterium
TATTGATTGCCTCAGGACCTTTAACTTCCGATAGTTTGTATGAACAAATTAAAGAGCTTACAGGCGAAGATAGCCTTTGTTTCTTTGATGCCATTGCGCCAGTCGTCGATGCTGAATCCATCAATATGGATATTTGTTATTGGAAAAATCGCTACGATAAAAATGTAGAAGAAGGCGAAGCTGGCGATTATTTGAATTGCCCAATGTCAGAGACTCAATACAAGAGCTTTGTGAAAGAACTGGTGAGTGCTGAAAAAGTGGCATTCAAAGGCTTTGAAGATATTCCATTTTTTGATGGCTGCATGCCCATTGAAGAAATGGCAGAGCGCGGGGAAGACACTCCTCGTTTTGGGCCGATGAAACCTGTCGGCTTGGATCACCCTGAAACAGGCGAGAAGGCTTATGCCGTGGTTCAATTACGCCGTGATAATCGTATGGGGTCTTTGCTTAATATGGTCGGCTTTCAAACAAAAATGACCTATAGCGAGCAAAAACGTGTGTTTTCAATGATTCCTGGCCTAGAAAACGTTGAATTCTTTCGTTTAGGATCTCTACACCGCAATACCTTCATCAAGTCTCCTGCTTTATTGGATGCCACATTGCGCTTGAAGAAACAGCCACGCATTTTATTTGCAGGTCAAATTACAGGCGTTGAAGGTTATGTGGAATCGGCATCCATGGGTTTGATGGCAGGGCGTTTCTTGGCTGATATTGTGCTAGGTAATGAGCCTACTTCACCACCATCCGATACCGCTCATGGCGCATTATTGGAGCATATCTCAGGCACACGCGTAGCAGATTTTCAACCCATGAATATTAACTTTGGTTTGTTACCGACAGGTAAAAAACGCGAAGGAAAACGCCGCTTTTCACGCGCCGAGCGTCGCCGAGCTGTATCGGATCGCGCATTAGAAACACTTAAACAATGGCTGGAGGAATAAACCATGGCATACAAAGAATATAAAGTGGTTTCAGTATCCGAAGGGGCGTTGGGCACAATCTTTCTGGGAGCTTCAGGACTACCCATTAAAAGTATGGAAATGGACTTGAATGAAGCCGCCGCAGATGGCTGGCAAGTGGTATTCCAATTTGTAGAGAAAAAACGACTTTGGCTTTTCTGGAGCCGTGAAACTGTTGTGATTACGCTGGGTCGCTAACATGCTTGATAAAGCTGAAGTTCAAGCCGAAGAAGAATCTTTGCGTTTGGTTATTCGAGACTTGCCCGATGAACAACGTAAACGATTTTATAGCATCGCAAAAAAGAAACTCAAAGACCCCGATACATTTGCTGTATTGAATTATCTTTTTGTGACAGGTCTACATCATTTTTATTTGGGTCACTGGTTGCGAGGAGTGATAAACCTAGCTGCTTTTATTGGCGGCGTTAGCTTAATCCGTGCAGACTTATGGACCATAGGACTGGGCGTTATTGTTGGCGTTTCAGCACTCGAATTTTACGCGCTTTTCCGTTCGCAATTGATCGTACAGGATTACAATAATCAAGTGATGCGAGTCACATTACAAAATCTGTAATATCGACTATACTCTGGCGACTTTTTAAGGAGGAACTATGAAGAATATGAAATATGGCATGAAGGGGTTGGCTTTACTGCTAGCTTTGGGTCTGAATACTGCAGCTCACGCTGGAGATTTAGCTGTTGCAGTTAAAGCAGGCACATTGGGTCTTGGCGTAGAAGCAACAACCAGTGTTGTGCCAATGTTTATTAATGCACGCCTGCAGGGTAGTGCCTTTAATTACAACTTTACAATTAAAGACACGCAAGTAACGTATGATGGGAAATTAAAATTAGCGACCGTAGGCCTGCTTGCCGATATTTATCCCTTTGCAGGAAAGTTTCGCATTACAGGTGGTGCATATTATAATGGTAATAAGCTATCCATGACCGGCAAGTCTGCTGCAGGAACATTTACATTTAATGGTGTTACTTATAACGCCGCTCAAGTAGGCAATGTAACATCAACAGTCAGTTTTAATAAATTTGCACCATATGTAGGTCTCGGTTGGGGTGATGCTATATCTTCAGGTAGCCCTATTGGCTTTAGCCTTGAGTTAGGAGCTCTGTATATGGGGCAGCCGAAAACATCAATTACAGCGACAGGACTAGCAAATAATCCAGGTCTGGCGGCTAATATTGTGGCAGAACAGAAAAAACTGGATAATTCACTAAGTAGGTTGAAATGGTATCCAGTTGCCTCTATTGGGGTAAACCTTAGATTTTAATGTTAAATATCGATGCATGGAAAAAGGGAGCCTTATGGCTCCCTCTTTTTTTATTCCTTGGCGCATCGAACATGTTTGCTATTGATTTATCCGACAATGAATCAAAACTAATTGGGCGATTAATTTTCCAAAATGAATGTGCTTCTCAAATAACATGCCTAACATCATGGAATAAAGGTGAAGACTTCGCGTCATTGGGAATTGGGCATTTTATTTGGTATCCCAAAGGTGTGAGAGAATTCGAAAAACGATTTGATGAAAGTTTCCCAAAATTGCTAGTCTGGATGCAAGATAAAGGTGTTGAAATACCCCGATGGCTGCTAAAAAATCAAGGTAACCCTTGGACTAATCGCAAACAATTTGAAGCAGCTAAAAATACAAAAAGAATGAAGTTGTTACGCAATTTTTTAATCGAAACCCGCGTATTTCAGATTGAGTTTATAAAAAATAGATTAAATCACGCGCTACCGGTCATGTTAAATCATACGCCCCCAGAAAGTCGTAATCATATTAGACAACAATTCCAGCGCGTCGTAGATAGCCCGATGGGCTTTTATGCACTGATAGATTATGTAAATTTCAAAGGTGAAGGCATTAAAATATCTGAGCGTTATCAAGGCAAAGGCTGGGGTTTATTGCAGGTATTGAACCATATGCAAAGCACACGGTCTGGCATACAAGCTATACAAGATTTCTCTACAAGTGCAGCTTTTATATTAACACGGCGCGTTAATTTATCACCAGCATCGCAGCATGAAGAGCGTTGGTTAAAAGGTTGGAAAAAACGGATCCAAAGCTATGCCTATGAGGCAAAACAACATAAACTATAGCATCTAGTCAAAAAATAGGCTTAAATATCTTTATGCCATTATTACTAATTTTATGGATGCTTGTACTGCCCTCATCTGGATATGCGGATGAGTCCACTATTGTGCAAAAAATTGAAATATCTGGTTTGAAACACTCGGATGAACGTGTCTTATTGCGTGAACTGCCATTTTCAAAAGGTTCGAAATGGCAAGCGAATTTTGTTAAAATAAGCGAACGACGCTTAAGAAATCTAGGTGTTTTTACAAGTAAGGTCAGGGTATTAGCTCCCGATAATCAAGGCATTGTACATATTATTGTCAAAGACCGCTGGCCAATTTGGCTGTTGCCAGAGGCAACACGAAAAGATGGCGGCGCATCACGTGCGGGGCTGGCATTGAGCGATTATAATGTGTGGGGTTTGAATCACTTTGCCCGTCTTTCAGCAAGTGCAGATACTGGGAAAAACTTCAGCGGCAACCAAGGTCAATCATATCAAGCCTCCTATATATGGCGGCGAATTGCCGATTCAAAGTACGGCATGGATCTCTCTATAAAGCGTGGTGATAGCGTCTTTGATACCTTTCAAAACGGTATATTAAGTAGTTCATATGTGCAAAATAGCCAAGATTGGGGGCTGGGTTTATCCTATGCTTTTGGTGCGGTCCCTGGTGAGGGCTGGGATACCCGTCTAGGGCTTAGCCATAGCCTCAAAAAGTTTACTTTAAAAGCAGGAGTACCCCAACCTGATATTCAAAACTCTCAACGTAATGCCGTGAATTTAGGCATCAACTACCTACTTGTAGATGATCATACGACATGGATTACGGGCTCAGCATTTAATTACCGTGTGGAGCTTGCCAGCAGCTTATTTGGCTCATCCATCAATGTCATGCGACAAAGTGCCACATGGCGAAGTTACATGCCATTAAAACAACAGGACACCATCAATGTACGTGTGAATGCAGGCTGGGCAGAGGGTAACTTACTGCGTGACGGTTTGTTTGATTTGGGCAGTGGCAACGGTATTCGGGGTTATTATCCTGGAGACTTACAAGGCAGTGCTTATATTTATGGCACGCTCGAAAGTCGCATCCTCCTTGAGCCAGATAGTAATGTGCAATGGGTTGCTTTTGTTGATGCTGGGCATGTAGCAAATCAGGGGCATCGAGCCTTGGGTCGCTCTATTGTGGCGGGCGTGGGGACGGGTGTGCGTTGGACCTTACGCTGGTTGATTAACGGCACATTACGTGGTGATGTGGCGTACAGCACAGCCTTACATCGCTGGCGGGTACATGTAGGAACGGGTCAGTCGTTCTGATCTGATAACTGATCCCAAGCTATTTCTTGTTGGCTTATAATTTCTTTAATCATAATTGCCCGCAAATCTGCAATGCCGCGCATACTGGTGCTAGATGTCGGCAGTGGCTTGAGCAAACCGCCCATATCATCACACATCTCTTTTAATCGCTTGGCACGCTTGTTGCCTGTTAGCTTGTCGGCTTTGGTTGCTACAGGCAGCCAGCGAACGCCATGTTCATTCAAATATTCAATCAGTTGCAAATCACTATCTTTCGGACCATGGCGAATATCCAGCAATAACAATACCAATTGCGGCGGGGTATTACCACGTAAATACAAATCAATCAGCTTTGCCCACCTATGCTTCTCAGCTTTTGGGGCACGGGCATAACCATAACCGGGCAAATCAACCACCAAGAGCTGTTTATCTACTTCAAAGAGGTTTAATAAACGCGTACAGCCAGGTTTCTTGGATGTTTTAACCATGCTTTTTCGATCAAACAAGGCATTTAATAAGGTTGATTTACCCACATTCGAATGTCCTGCAATGGCAATTTGAGGTAAATCAATATACGGAAATTCGCGTGTATCCACGACAGAGAGTAAAAAATGAGTGTTTGGCCAATGAATCTGCATGGCGCAAGGCTGCATGCTTTGTAGGTCTTGCACAATTATTTCAC
>CAYPXU010000129.1:0-5020 GCA_964414875.1 uncultured Zetaproteobacteria bacterium
ATGCTGTTTGACGCCCATAAACCCAATTTTATGATGGGTGCTGAATAGTTACCAAATGAGAAGTAACGGTTCAGATTATCGCTGTTTTTTCCAGGGGCAAGGCAAGAAAACGTAGCTTACTGCTGTAAGTGAGGCTTTCTTAACGCAAGCATTGGGAAAATCAGGGGTGAGCTGAATAGTTACGCTTTGGATTAGCGAATAAGTGTCTTTAATGCTTTACCAGGGTTTGCTTGACGCATCAGTGACTCGCCAATCAAGAAGCCATAAATATTAGCTTGATTCATGCGCTTAACATCATCCGTTGTGAAAATACCTGATTCAGTAATAATGATACGTTCAGAGCTTATTCCAGCCTGTAAATCTAGCGTGGTTTGTAGGGATGTTTCAAAAGTGTGCAGGTTGCGGTTGTTGATGCCCATCAAAGAGGTGTTTAAATCCATGGCACGCTCCAATTCGCTAGCATTATGTACTTCAGGAAGCACGGAGAGTCCCAACTCGTTTGCTGCGGTATTGAGTTCGTGTGCCAAACCATCGTCGATCATGGCAAGGATGATAAGAATACAATCAGCACCCATAGCGCGCGCTTCAGCAATTTGATACGGGTCAACGATAAAATCTTTGCGTAAGATAGGGATACTTACAGCTTTGCGAATATCGCGAACATAATCATCCGCACCTTGAAAATATTTCACATCGGTAAGCACGGATAAACATGTTGCACCACCTTCTTCATACGATGTTGCAATGCTTACAGGATCAAAGTCTTCACGAATAATGCCTTTCGATGGCGAAGCTTTTTTTACCTCCGCAATCACCGCATTTTCATGCTTTTGAATTTTTAGGCTTAGGGCTTTGGTAAAATCTAAAGGTGTATAATTGTAGGCTTGTTTTAAAACATCTGCCTCGCAGAGCTGCTGTTTGCATTGTTTGACCCATTGACGTTTATAAGTGGCTATTTCATTGAGAATGGAGCTCATGTTGAAGCCTCTTGCGTAAATGCAACTAAAGCATTCAGCGTGTCCTTCACTTTTCCTGAATCAATAGCTTCAGCAGCCATACAAAGCCCATCAGCGATACCATCGACTTTTCCTGCTACCCAAAGAGCTGCGGCGGTATTGAGAAGTACAATATCTCTACCCGCACCTTGGCTTCCAGCAAAGATATGGCGCAGAATTTCTGCATTGGTTGCAGCATCATCGCCTTCTAAGGCTTTGGCTGCGGCAAACGGCATGCCAAAGGCTTCTGGGTCAATTTCAAATGCCATAGGTGGTCGACCTTGCTCTACCCATAAAGCATCGGTGATGTTTGTGGTGGTGATTTCATCTAAACCATCACGACCATGTACAATTAGAGCGCGTTTGATGCCAAGAGATTGCAGTGCACCAGCAACCAAGGGCATTTTATCTTTGCTGAATACACCAAGGATTTGATAGTCCGCAGATGCTGGGTTGGTTAATGGACCAAGCAGATTGAAAATTGTACGAACACCCATTTCTTTGCGGGTAGGCCCTGCGTATTTCATGGCGGGGTGATGGTTGGGGGCGAATAAAAATCCGATACCAACTTCATCAATGCACTGTGCGACTTGTTCAGGTGTAATATTCAGCTTCACGCCCAATGCTTCAAGCACATCGGCAGCGCCAGACTTGGAGGACATAGCACGATTACCATGCTTGGCAACGGGTACGCCACATGCTGCTGTAAGCAAAGCAACAGCAGTAGAAATATTAAATGTTTTGGCTCCATCACCACCTGTGCCACAGGTATCCAGCAGTCCTGTGGATTTGGGGTGAATATGGGTTGCTGCTGCACGCATGGCTTTGGCAGCACCTGAAACGACTTCGATACTTTCGCCACGAATAGAAATACCCATCAAGATGGCAGCAATTTGTGCTGATGTTGCTTCACCAGCCATAATGGCTGTGAACACCTGTTCACTGCTTTCTTGATTTAGTGGCTGGTTATTTTGTAATTGTTTGATGGCTGATAAAATGATGTTGCTCATGTCGAGACCTCAAGAAAGTTCTTTAACATTTGGTGTCCATGCTCGGTTAAAATGGATTCAGGGTGAAATTGTACGCCAAAGGTTGGATGCTCTTTATGGCGTAGCCCCATCAGTTCTCCCTCGGCTGTCCATGCAGTGCGTACAAGGCAATCAGGCAGTGGCTCATCCACAATTAATGAATGATATCGTGTGGCTGTAAACGGTGTTGGTAAGCCCGCGAAGATTCCTTGCTGGTCATGCTCAATAGGGCTGGTTTTGCCGTGCATCAAACGCGGTGCACGGATTACCGAGCCACCAAAGACTTGTGCCATGGACTGGTGACCCAAACAAACACCAAAAATAGGCAGTTTGCCTGAGAATTGACGAATAACATCCATTGAAATACCTGCTTCATCAGGGGTGCAAGGTCCTGGGGAAATAAGAATGCGCTCAGGAGCAAGTTCACGGATTTCATCAATACTAATTTGGTCATTGCGATAAATGAGCGGGGTTTCGCCCAATTCACCCAAATATTGTACCAAGTTGAAGGTGAATGAATCGTAATTATCAATAACAAGAATGCTCATGATGCTTGTCCTCTATCGTTTTTGCTTTGCTTTTGATGTTGAGCTTGCGCAAGTGCCACAGAACGAAACATGGCTGTTGCCTTATTGACACACTCTTGGTGTTCGTTGGCAGGGATGGAGTCTGCTACCACACCCGCTCCAGCTTGCACATAAATGGTATCATTCTGAATCACGGCAGTACGAATAATAATGGCAGTATCCATATCTTCACCACCAAAAGAAATATGCCCAATACACCCGCCATAAGGACCGCGAGGCTCGGATTCTTGTTCGCGAATAATTTGCATAGCACGAATTTTAGGTGCGCCAGATAGCGTGCCAGCTGGGAATGTTGCGGCGAGCAAATCGAGCGCATCAATATCATCGCGCAGTGTGCCTTCAACTTCAGAAACGATGTGCATGACATGGGAGTAACGTTCGATTCCCATGGATTCGGAAACCTGTACGGAACCAAATTCACATACGCGTCCAAGATCATTGCGTCCCAAATCCATAAGCATTACATGTTCGGCAATTTCTTTCTTATCTGCCAGCAACTCTTTTTCCAAGGCTTTATCTTCAGCATCGTTTGCGCCGCGTGGGCGCGTGCCAGCAATCGGTCGAACAGTCGCTTTCTTGCCTTCTTTTTTGACCAATGTTTCAGGTGATGAGCCAATCAAAATGGTGTCGTCGACATGAATGTAAAACAAATAGGGTGAAGGATTGATATGGCGCACGGCGCGGTAAATACTCAAAGGATCACATGTTAATGGCGCAGAAAAGCGTTGCGATAGTACGACTTGGAAAATATCACCTGCCAAAATGTATTCTTTGGCATTTTCGACCATTTTCTCATATGCTTGTTGTGGCATATGTGCGGTTGGTTCGGCTGTTTGGCTGGTATCTGCATCCAAGCGCATGGCTGTAGGTGTTTGAGCCTGCGCGATGGAATTTTCCATATGATCAAGCTCGATGTTTGCGATATATGTATCATCACCGATCACACATAAGTGCATAATACCCCGCAAGCTATCCATCACGACAAAACGGTCGATAATCATATAAGCAGCAGTATTGGTATCAGATACGTCTGATTTTAAGCCTGGTTCGAAGCTGTAAACCATATCATAGGCAAAATAACCCACAGCTCCGCCAGTAAAGGGTAAATCATCTGCATTTTCAGGCACAGCTTGAGCAATGACTTCGTTACGCAACCATGTTTGCATATCAATATCGGAAAACTTATGCGAACCATTGCGATAACGTAGATGCAGTTGATTGTTTTTCTCAACAGCTACAACCGCAGGAGCAAAACCTAGAATGCTATATCGCCCCCAATGCTCACCACCTTCGGCACTTTCAAATAAAAAACATTCTTGCTCGCCGCGCAGGCAAGCAAAAAGCTGGACAGGGGTATTGCAATCAGCGGATAGGGTTCGACGAAATAATTTCACAATGCCTCTTTGAATAGCTTAAAGTTGTATGGTTGACAGGCTGAGAGGGGCATGGCTAAATGCGCCTCGCTTACCGATGTCTTTGTAAGTTTTGGGGCCATAGCTCAGCTGGGAGAGCGCTACGCTGGCAGCGTAGAGGTCGACGGTTCGATCCCGTCTGGCTCCACCAATTTCTTGATTGTTTCTTATTTTCCATGAACTTATAAATATGGTACATACGCTGGCTCCTACTTGTACAAAGTAGGAGTACAAGCTTGTGGTACATGGAACTAAAAAATGGCTCAAGGCAACTGGCAATTTCTTCATAGAAGCGAAGAGTATATATTCTACTATCGAAGAGCTATACCTCAATTACTTCGCCCATCATTCGATAATAAATGGGAAATCAAACGCTCACTTAAGACGCGAGAGAAATCTCTCGCTATCATCCGTCATAATGAAATAAATGTGAATGTTGAAAGACTGTTTTTGCAAGCAAGAGTGGGAGGGGTGGTGGATAAAGATTTATCAAAAATGCTGGAAAGATTAAAAGATAGGCGGACTCAAAGTATAAGTGCAACAGCGATTGAGGTTAAATTGCTGGCATGGGAAAACATTACACACACTTAAACAATGAAGAACGTAGCCTGATCCAAGTAAGTTTGGAATTAGGTCAATCACAGGCTGATATAGCTCGTAGTCTAAACCGTCCGCGCAGTTGCATCAGTCGCGAGCTTGCACGCAATGGTTGGAAGAACTCAGCCATGACCTCGAAGCCCTTGCATCAAGTGGTAAGAAGCACTCTGGATTCTTTTTTGATGCTGAGAAGGCAAAAGGTAATGCTTTTAGTCCTCCACACGTCAATAGGTTTATAGAAGAACAGGAAACAAAGACAAAGGGACTTGAACCTCCTCAATCATCCAACAAAGCAAATGGACTTGAACCCAAACGTGATGATGGGCTAACGCCTATGATTTTTAGTGCGCTGACAGAGGAGTACCACCAAGCAAGAAGCGGGCTAAAAGCTAAAACAATTA
>CAYPXU010000130.1:0-5009 GCA_964414875.1 uncultured Zetaproteobacteria bacterium
CATAGTATGCCGCTACGTTAGTCGGGGGGAAGATGAGCGTCAACTGTACTGCATTGCAATCAATTATTACTGACAATATCCGCGCGTCCAATGGTTTTTTACCATTTGAGGATTTTATGCGCGCCGCCTTGTATGAAGAAAAATTAGGATACTATGAATCAAAACATGTGTTTGGAGAGGCGGGTGATTTTGTTACGGGGGCGGATTTAGGCCCTTGGTTAGCCATGGGCTTTGCTGATTTAATGCTTTGGGGCTGGCAGGAATTGGGCAGACCAGAGCATTGGGTGTTGCTGGAGCAAGGTGGTGGCACAGGACGTTTGTTAACGCAGGTATTACGATTTTTGCAACATCAGAATATGGCATTTCCGACAGTAATTGCTGTGGAGTGTAGTGTGCAAATGCGTGAAAGGCAGCAGGCACACTATGCTGAGAAGGGCTTTGATGTTCAGCAATATGTTGAGCTTGCAGATGTAAAGACTGATTTGCCCGTGTTAATGATGTGCAATGAATTACCCGATGCGTTTCCTGTGCGTAGCTTTGTTTGGCGTGAGCAGCAATTTTATGAACGTGGTGTGCAATTATCAGATCATGGCTTTGTGTGGGCTAAGTCACATAAACCTATGCAAGATATTCCCCGTATTGATGCTATGTTGATAGAAGCATGGCCGAATGATTATATTAGTGAATACAATCCTGCATTATCCACATGGCAAAAGAATGTGTCGGATGTGGTAGGGAATGGTTTTGTTTTTTGTGTGGATTATGGATATAGCCAGCAAGAGTATTATCGTCCTAATCGTATTGAAGGCACCTTAATGGGGCATAAGGCACATCAAGTGGTTGAGAATGTGTTGGCGGACGTTGGTTTATGTGATTTGACTGCCCATGTGGATTTCACGGCTTTAGCACAATCAGGAATAAAATATGATTTATTGCCATGTTCTTTTATTACGCAAGGGGGCTGGTTGGCACAAAGCCCTATGGTACAGCAAGCAATCAGTGAATTGGCGCAAGAAGGCTCGCTTGCATCGGTGCAAGCATTGGCACATGCCAAACGTATGTTGCTACCTTTTGGTATGGGGGAAACATTCAAGTTATTCGTGCAAGGTAAGGGTAAGCAGCTATGCCCAAGTTACTTAAAAGGTTTGGATCGTATGCGCGACCTAAGGTTGGGTATATGAAAGTTACTCAAATATATCATATTTTAATGTTTGGTATTTTTCATAGTAATTGTATGAATGTACAGATACCTGCTAAGCTTGTCGCATGATTAAAGATGGCACGGCGCATTTGGGTCAATATCGTTTGGATTCTGAATTGGGATCTGGTGGTATGGGTATTGTATATCGTGCAACCGATGAAAAGTTGCACCGTGAAGTCGCTATTAAGGTTTTACATCCACATTTGTTGCAGAATGAGGATTTAAGAGAACGTTTTCGTCGTGAAGCGCGTATGCATGCGCAATTGATGCACCCCAATGTTGTGACATTGTTATCCATTTATGAAGATGCTGACCATATGGCTCTTATTATGGAGATGGTGCATGGCAAAAACCTAAGGGAATACTTACGAACTGCGAAAAAACATGCAATTACAGATTTGGTGCATATTGCCCAGTCGATTTTATTGGGCTTGGAAGCCGCGCATGATATTGGCCTTGTACATCGTGATTTAAAACCAGCTAATGTTTTGTTGGCGGATAATGGCGATGTGAAATTAATGGATTTTGGTCTGGCAAAATCAGCCAAAGGTGATGATGATTTAACCCAAAGTGGGGCAACGGTTGGTTCATTTCGCTACATGGCTCCAGAACAGATTCTAAACCAGCCTATTGATGCACGTACTGATTTATATGCTTTTGGTATTTTGCTTTATCAAATGATGACAGGAAAACTACCTTTTGATGCATCTGCACAGGGTGGTGGTGAATTTGAAATTATGGAAAAGCAGGTGCGTGAGCACCCTGTTTCACCGCATGAGTTGAACCGTTCTTTACCGTTAGAAATTTCAGATCTTATTTTGCGTTTGTTAGCAAAAAATCCCAATGATCGTCCAGCAAGTTGTGCGTTGGTGCATCAGGAGTTAGATATTATTGTTAGCCACTTGGCTGATAATATAATGGCTCCAGGGCTGTCTAAAGCGTCAGTGAATATTCCCACGCACTCCAATGCTGCGATTGTGAAGGGTTTATTAAAGGCTTCGGTTCGAGGCATTGGCTCGAAATTCTCTAAGTTTTTTAATATATTGTTTTCTGTGTTGCCAAAGCGTGATGCTTCTGTGCTCAACAAGGACGGGGCTGTATCGCACAAATGGAAACTGGTGGCGACATGGGGTGGTGCATCTTTGGTGTTAGTATTGCTCGGTTGGGTGCTTGTTTCGGTGATGGACGTTGCAGAACGTCCTGTCATGGTGGCTGATCCTGCTGTCCAAAAAATTATTGTTACGAATGATGAAAAACAGCTGCAAGTAACACCGCCAAAAGTGGATATTAAGGTTGTAGAAAAAACGCAAGAAGTGTTGCAAAAGACCGTAGTAAAAGAAGTGAAACCAGTCGCAGTCACTAAAAAAATCATACAACCTAAAAAGATAAGTAAAGCAAAAGTCATCAGGAAAGCCAAACCTGCTGCACGCTCAATTACGTACTCTGTTGATTATAAAGTAACACGTTCGGATGGCGGTGCTGTGGATGTGTCTAAACCACATGAATTTAAAGGTGGTAAGCATTTGTACTTTGAGTCTCTGAAAGACTATCGTGGTAAGGGTGTGTTTACAGCCTATAAAAAGGGTCAAATTCGTTTGTATTTAGAGAAGCCTGTGACATTACGAAAGATTGTTCTGTATAAGGCAAGTGTTGGTAGGCTTAATTTTAAAGGTGGCTACGTAAAACTAGCTGTGCAAGATAGTAAGCATAAGTGGCATGAGATATTTTATCGTAAAGATGATGATGTTGATATTGCTGTGACGATTTCCAAGAGCAAGCTCCCTAAGGATATAAAGGGTGTACGTTTACGCTTTCGCACTCCGGAACCCATTACGATTGGGCCGATTGATTTGATTCGCTGATTCTTTAGCGATGTCAAATGAGATAACAGGTGAGGTGAAAAATTTATTGCCAGGTGGAGACGCTTTGGTGCATATATCTTCACAAGATAGCCTCTATAAAACGTGTTTTGTGCGACAAGCTATTCCAGGTGATTTAGTATCTTTGTCAGACATTCATAAACGTCGAGGTGCAGTAAGAGCCTCGCTTGCAAATGTCGAAGAGCCATCGGATAAGCGAGTGGCTGCTGCATGTTTAGTAGCAGCGCGCTGTGGTGGATGTGCATTGCAATATCTACATAAAGATGAGCATGCAGCTGTGAAATCGCAATGGGTTCAAGATGCCTTTTCTCGGGTGATAACAAAAGATACACAGTGGTTGCCTGTTCAAGAATCTAGCGCGCCGTATGATGAAGGCTGGCATAGGCGACGTTTGCGTTGGCATGTTGGGAGTAATCAGCAAAAACAGGCTGTTTTAGGCTTTCGTGCATATCAGAGTCATGATGTGGTTGAGATTGATGACTGCATGGTGGTGACGGGTGAATTAGAGGCTTTGAGAAAGGCTTTGCAATTTGCTTTGAGAAATAATGTAATCAATTTGCCTGAGTCGGTGTATGCGGTACAGTTATCTGATGCCATACATGTGGTTTTGGAATATACAGGCAAGTATGTGTTGGATGCGATGCCTGATATAGGCTGGCAGGGATTAAAGCTGCAATACTGGTGCCGGGATAAAGAGGGGCTAAGAGCATTAAGCAAGCCTGTGTATCAGTTGTATGATCATTTACCTACAGATACTGGCGATATAGCGATTCATATTGGACCTGATGATTTTGTGCAGGGGCAAAAAAGTGGTAATCGGATGATGATTAAACAAATTCTAGCATGGAGTGCTGGAGCGAAACATGTGGTGGATTTGTTTTCTGGAGCAGGCAACCTTTCTTTGCCTTTGGCAGCTTCGGGCATGCAGGTGATGGGTGCGGAGGTGAATATTGCCAGCGTACGTGCAGCCAATGCCAATGCCAAACGTCTTAAACTTCCTGCTACATATCAACAAGCAGATCTTTTTGGGAACTTTGATGTGTCTGCATTTGTGGGGGCAGATATATTGATTGTTGATCCACCACGTAAGGGCGCAAAGAAAATTTGTAGTTTGATGAATCGCTTATTGCCTAAAAAAGTTATTTTGGTGCATTGTGATGTGCTTTCTGGTGAGCGTGATGCTTTAGAAATGAAGGCACAGGGTTATCGTTTACAGGCATTACGAGCCTTGGATTTATTTCCTTATTCAGGGCATGTGGAAAGTATGAGCCTATGGGCGTGATAAAACTTTTGCGGTGGTTTTTGTTATGTTTGTTGGTGATTTTACCAGCTTGCCAGCAACAAGTCGTAGAACAAGGTGAATTGCGGATTGGTATAGCACAACTTCCCATGTCGCTTGACCCACGCTTTGCCACGGATGCTGCCTCGCATAAAATTCAAGCGCTGATACATCGTGGTTTGATTCGATTGGATGATGATTTTAGAGCGCAAGCTGATGTTGCAGCATCATGGCAACACCCTGATGCCTTAACATGGGTGTTTGATTTAAAAAAGGATGTCTATTTTCATGATGGTTCACCCTTACGGGCAAAAGATGTTGCTGCAACGTTGCGTGGTGTGCTCAATAAGGCTTTGGCGAGCCCTTTGCGTGCAGGTTTTGCTGCTATTGAGTCTGTGGAGGTGTTATCGCCATATCGTCTGCGCTTGCATTTGAATAAAGCTGATAGCTCATTATTGACGCGTTTATCCTTGGGAATCGTGCCAGAAGCTATGGCAGAGAAACCACATCAAGCTCGAAATATGATGGGGGCAGGAGCCTTTCAATTACAATCCTGGCATGGTAATGATTTGTATTTACGACGTGTGCAGCTTTCATCCATATCCAATATTGAAGTATTACATTTTATTCGTGTGAAAGATGCTGTGAC
>CAYPXU010000131.1:0-5005 GCA_964414875.1 uncultured Zetaproteobacteria bacterium
TAACCATGGGTGAAGCCAAAATGCGTCAAGCCAAACGTGAAATGATTGAAGCAAACCTGCGCTTGGTCATCTCGATAGCCAAGAAATACACCAACCGTGGGCTGGGCTTTCTGGATTTGATTCAAGAAGGCAATATTGGTCTAATGAAGGCTGTGGATAAGTTTGAATGGCGACGTGGTTATAAATTTTCCACCTATGCGACATGGTGGATTCGTCAGGCTATTACACGCTCTATTGCAGATCAGGCGCGTACCATTCGTATTCCCGTGCATATGATTGAAACGATCAACAAGATGATGCGCGTTTCACGTCAAATCGCACAGGAAATTGGTCGTGAACCAACCCCTGAAGAATTGGCAGAACAGTTGGAAATGCCTATTGAAAAAGTAGAGCAAATTCTTGAAGTTGCCAAAGAACCAGTATCTTTGGAAACACCGATTGGTGATGATGAAGATTCACAACTGGGTGATTTTGTGGAAGATAAAAATGCTGAAAACCCACTCGACGTAGCGATTGCGGAAGCTTTGGAAAAAGCAACCTTATCTGTATTGGACAATTTAAGTTCACGTGAAGAAAAGGTGCTACGCATGCGTTTTGGCATTGGCATGAATACTGATCATACCTTGGAAGAAGTGGGTAAGCAGTTTGGCGTAACACGTGAGCGTATTCGTCAGATTGAAGCCAAGGCATTGCGCAAGCTGCGCCATCCTTCAAGGTCTGAAAAGCTGAAAACATTTGCCAATACACCTGAGATTCAACCATTGGCTTAAGCTTTTAAGCACAAAACTTTAAAAAGGTGCTTCGGCACCTTTTTTTATGCCCAAAAAATATAGCCAAGTCCAATGGCTTTGCAGTCGATTGCTTTAAGTCTGACAGGCTCCTAGCCTGCATTATTTATGAATTGCGGTGATGATTGCGCCGAGCCTTTGTTTGCAACGGATTCCGAGGAAGGAGTCCGTAGCTATGCTTACGGGCGATTGACGAGGGATTCGTTGCGAGCAAAGGGACAAGCAAGGGCGCGGTAGTATTCATGAATAATGCGGGCTAGACTTGCATACTTGCAATTATTAACGATTGGGAGGTCAGCATGGCGCAACGTGTATGTATCATTGGTGGAAGTGGTTTTGTCGGGCGAGTTGTTGTCAGGCAAGCAATACGCGCTGGACACCATGTTACTGTCGCCTGCCGACACCCTGAAAAGGCACGTGCACTCATCGTAGAAGGTGTGCGATTGGTAAAAGCTGACTTAAGTGATGGGCGTGGTTTGGATGATGCTATTACAGGTGCTGACTGTGTGATTAATTTGGTTGGTTTATTATTTGAACGTGGTCGTTATGATTTTGATACCGTGCACGTGCATGGTACAGAGCATGTTTTAGCCGCTTGTAAACGCCATGATGTAAAACAATATTTGCATATGAGTGCATTGGGAGCGGGTGCAATTCCAGCCAGCTCATACTCCCGCAGTAAAGGCGATGCGGAAGCTTATGTTTGTCAAAGCGGCATGGCATGGACACTGATTCGTCCATCCATTATTTATGGTGCAGGCGACTCATTTTTTACCAAGTTTAAAGACATGTCAGCCATGCTTCCCGTATTACCAGTGATCCAACCAGAAACGCGCTTTCAACCTGTTTGGGTAGAAGATGTTGCACGTGTATTTGTACAAAGCATTGGTAATCGCCATGTCCATGCACAAACCTATGAATTGGCAGGACCTAAGACGTATAGTTTCATGGAGCTGATGACATTATTGATGGCAATATTACAACGAAAACGCCTGTTATTACCTGTTCCCAATATCGCTGCCAAACTATTGGCAAGCATATCTCGCTTATTGCCAACACCGTTATTAACAGCCGATCAATTGTTATTGCTACAACATGATAATGTCATCACTGGCGAGCCTTTTCCTGCTCAATTCGGCGAACCTGCAAATTTAGAATCTATACTTCCGAGCTATATTTTAGGTAACCAAATCGAACGTCTGCAAGATCAGTTGGATAATTTTCGCACCCGTTATCGTAAACACTAATGGATATATTCCAAGCCCCAAGCATTGCCATTATCGCTATCCTTGCAGCCTATTTATTGGGTGCGATTCCATTTGGGTTATTGTTTGCACGCTGGTTAACGGGCAAGGATCCCAGAGAACACGGAAGTGGTAATATTGGCGCAACCAATGCGCTGCGCACAAGTGGTAAAAAAGTCGGTATTCTGACGCTGCTCGCAGATATTGGTAAAGGCTCACTCGCTGTAGCTTTGGCAGGTTATCTACAAGATGATATGACATTAGTTGCGGCTGTCGCTCTGGCAGTATTTGTGGGTCATGTTTTTCCCATCTATTTGAAATTTAAGGGTGGAAAGGGCGTAGCGACTATGTTTGGCGTGTTAATCCCATGGCTTCCTTGGGTTGCTATAGCAGCGTTCGTGGTATGGTTTATACTATTTAAATTAACACGTTATGTATCATTGGCATCTGTAGTCGCGGCTATTATGTTACCATTATTTACATGGTTGTTCGGTATATTTTCATGGTCTTCAAATGACCCTAGCTCACTTTTTGCCTGTATTATTTTAGGGGCACTGGTCATAGCTCGACATATTGAAAATATGCGCCGTATACTGGCTGGAGAAGAGCCGAAAACAGGGGCATCTTAAGCAAAAAGTAGCGCTTTCTGCTTGTCTAAAGTTGCGTAGCTGGTTCGAGCGTGCCATGCTTGCGTTAGCATGTGGGCTTGTCGTCCATGCCTGTTAATATGAAAGTATTTAATGAGGGTATCTAATATGTTGCATCGATTTTTCATCGCACTTGTCACCAGCTTTATGATGTTTTCGCTACCGCACGTACTTCAGGCTGATAATCTTAGCATGCCTGAAGGTGTTACAGCCGCAGATGTGAAAGCTGATCTACCGCAACCATATGTGGTTAAAAAAGGCGACACACTTTGGGATATTGCCAACTATTTCTTTAAAGATCCCTATAAATGGTTGAAGATATGGGAAAAAAACCTCTATATCACCAACCCAGACCTTATTTATCCAGGCAATGAAATCTGGTTTAATCCACAGCAGAAAAAACAAGGCGGTATCACAACTGTTCGCCCACAACCGACTATTATATCCAAACCCGTTGAGCGCTTAGAGGGAAAAATAGATACAAGCCTATTAATTACAGCCCTATCCAGACAGGGATTTGTAAGTCCAAAAGCTATGAATGGTGTTGGTTATTTGCTCGACTCTGCGGATGAGCGCATCAACTATGGTGCAAATGATCATGTTTACATCAAAATGCAAAAGCCTGCCAGTGAAGGTGATCTTTTTGATGTCTTCCGTAGTGGCGACATCATTAAAGACCCAGATACCGGCAAAACCATTGGCGTCCTAGTTAAGCACTTGGGGCAAATCGAAATTACAAGTGAAACAGATGGTATTTACCACGGTGTTATTCTTAAAACCTTTGAAGAAATATCTCGTGGTGATCGCTTAAAACCAGCCGTCAACATTAATACAAAGATTCAACAAAACTTTCCGACAGGCAAGCTGCAAGGCAAGATCTTGTATATTCGTAACGATGCGGCTGAGGCTGGGCAAAACCAGGTGATTGCTATTAGCCTTGGTATACACTCTGGACTAAAGGCAGGTACGGCATTATCCATCCATCGTGCAGGTCGTATGATTAAAGACCGCATTACAGGTCAGCCTACTCTCCTACCAGAGGAAAAAATTGGCGAACTATTGGTACTTGTAGCTCATCAAGATGCTTCATTGGCATTGGTAACGCGTTCATCATCATCCATTAACGTCGGTGATGTTATACGTAACAAAGCAGCACGCTAAACAACGAGAACCTTGTCTCATGCTGTAAACCGCAGTGCGGCTGTGATTGATGAAATATCAACACCTGCCATTGCTGCATTACGTTTATCTCTGGTGCGTGGTATTGGTGCCTGCCTCGGTCATAAACTTGTTGAAGTATGCGGCTCATTTGAAGCAATTTGGGAGAAATCTTCGGCACAATGGGCGGAAATTGAAGGGATTGGACCAAAGCTACTTGCTGCATTAAGTCAGTCAGATATAAAACAGGCCCAAAACATTGCAACACAATGTCAGCAGGCTGGTATTCAATTATTATGCAGTGAAGATACAGCCTACCCTGATACTTTAAAAACAAACGATGATGCACCACTCATCTTATTTGCGCGCGGTGATGTCAGTGTATTATCCCATGCACAGTGCCTTGCCATTGTTGGCGCACGCAAAGCCAGTGGCGAAAGCAGACTGATTGCCCGTCGCTGGAGTCATTATTTTTCAGAGCACAACATCTTGGTGATTAGTGGTATGGCTTATGGTATTGATGCTGCCGCCCATAGCGGTGCTTTGCTTGGTAGTACACCGACTGTGGCTGTATTGGGTTGTGGACTTTTATGTTTACAACAACGGCAGGAGCAGCAAGTTGCAGCTATTATTGAACATGGTGGCTGTGTATTAAGTGAATTTCTACCCGAACAAACACCACGCCCTGAAAACTTCCCACAACGCAATCGTATTATTGCAGGCTTGGCACAAGCCACGCTGGTGATTGAAGCAGATATTCGTTCTGGTTCGTTGATTACTGCCAACCATGCTTTATCTTATGGGCGTGAAGTATTGGCAGTACCAGGTTCAGTATTAAACAATGGTCATGCAGGTTGTCATCAGTTGATTCGTGATGGGGCGAGTTTGGTGGATACCGCCGAGCAGGTTTTACAATTACTGGGTTGGCACGGCGAGCCCCAATCAAGTCGAATAGTATTTGAACCCGCCAATGAACACGAAGCCAAGCTTTTTGATATTTTACAGCATGGTATTTTGCATTTGGATGCTTTATCAGAGGCTTGTAACTTGACCGTTCCTGAGCTTTCCCCCATCTTGCTCGACCTTGAACTACGAGGTGTGGTTGAACGTTTGCCTGGTAGTCGTTATACACTTGGCAGCTAAAACGATTTGGTTTACCCCTGATTTG
>CAYPXU010000132.1:0-4933 GCA_964414875.1 uncultured Zetaproteobacteria bacterium
TGTTTATTGACCGTTTATTGGAAGAGTTTGAAATATTATGGCAACGCGGTGTGCGCAACTTCAAATTTATTGATCGCACCTTTAATTTAAACCCTAAAATATCCAATCAAATATTGGATTTTTTCCTAAACAAAGAAGGCGATTATTTTGCTCATTTTGAAGTCATCCCCGATCATTTCCCTGTCAGTATTCAACAGCGTATCAAACAATTCAAACCTGCTTCATTGCAACTTGAAGTCGGCATTCAAACGCTAAACAATGAGGTCGCCACACGCATTCATCGCAAGTTAAATATTGAAAAAATAAAGGAGAACATCACCTTTTTAGAAAGCGAAACCCATGCCCACATGCATCTAGATTTAATCGTTGGCCTGCCAGGTGAAAATCTCGAAAGCTTCGGCAAAGGCTTAAACCAGCTTTGTAGCCTCACTGATGCGGAAATCCAGATTGGTATTTTGAAAAATCTCTCTGGAACAAGCCTGTCACGGCACAATGAAACATACGGCATGGTCTATTCCGATATACCTCCCTACGACATCATCAAAACCAATGATTTAAGCTTTGAAGACATACAAAAAATGAAAAGATTCGCCCGTTTTTGGAATTTATACAAAAATAGTGGTAACTTTCAAGTTAGCTTACCTCTTTTATGGCAAAAAGACGGTATTTTCGAAAGTTTCTTTGCATTTTCTATATGGATCTATCAGCAAACAAATTCAACATGGCAAATATCTTTGGATCGCCTCAACAAACTTTTGTTTGAATACCTATGCAACACTGCTTTATACGATACGCAATATATTGCTGATTGCTTGGCACAAGACTTTATGAAAATCGAAGGACGTGTGTTACCCGCTTTTTTACGCCCCTATGTTCCACATACACCCAAAACTCCAAAAAACAAGATTTCAGGTCATAACAAACGTCAACTTCGTCATCTCTAGTTTAGAGGGCACCTCGAAAAACCTCGTGCGAGTCAAGATTAGCCGAATGTTATCACACACTACATCATCAATAACTTATGCCAAGAGCTCTCCAATAAGGAGCTTGGCATTGCTCATTTCTTCTAATTGTTTGTCACTCGGCAGTAATTTTGAAATCTTTGATAATGCTTCATTCAAAGCTACATTGGCATCAATCGTATTTCCCGCAGCTTGCTCCAATACAGAGGAGGCCATTACAAAAATATCCTCAATATTTTTTTCCAGACAGATGTTCTCCAGTGTTTCCCTTAGCAAGGCATGCTCTTCAATAACACATCGAATAGCTTCAACATACTCTTTATCAGCGTCGCTATTACAGCGCGTTTCCAGAAATAATACCGATTCCATCAAACGTTTTGCAACCATTAAAAACTCCATACGTACAACAGATAACACCCCTAATGCTACCTGCCTTAACTGCCAACTTCTGGAATCTGGGTCACATTTTTATCATACCGCATTGAACCCTTAAAAAACTATTGCAAAAGCATCCATATTCATGTATAAATTCCTTATGGCTTTAACAGTGAAAGATGGAATAAGGAGGCATACATGCTCGGAAGACATCAAAAAACCAGTGGTGAAGAAACAACCCTTATCAAAGTGCAATGGCGCAAGCTTCGCACATGGCATTTACATGAAAAGAAACGCCTAAAAAGAGCAATGAACAAACGCTTTAGACAAGAAGGCAAGAAAAACATCCTGTTAAAAGAAGCTTCTGTCTAAGAAAAGTAGTCGCAGGGCTTATTAAAATCTCCTCCAAAAAGCCTCGCCTATGCGAGGCTTTTTTTATGCTTGTTGCGATGATACAGGGAAATAAGCCGTAATCGTAGTGCCCTCACCTGCTTCAGATATGAGATGCAAGGCGCTACGATGACTACGAATAATACCAAGAATGGCACTCATACCAAGCCCGCGCCCAGTAAACTTAGTGGTAAAGAAAGGCTCAAATATTTTGCGCTGCATCGCCTCAGCCATGCCACAACCTTGATCGCTCACTTGCAAATATACATACCGACCCGCTGGCAACTGCTCACCTTCCATACAAGCTTGCAGCTCAGTGCTGCTCATAGCTTTCTCAGCAATCTGCACCGATACAGATCCTCCTACACCTTTTTCCTCATAGGATTCAGCAGCATTGATAATAAGGTTCATCACCACCTGTTGCATCTGCCCATTATCAGCATCAATCAAAGCCAATTCATCTGGAAAATCGTAAATAATATCAATACCTGTGGCAACCGCACTATGCATAAGCTCCGAAATACCTTTGCTTACAAGCATTAAATCCAAAGGCAGTACTCGATAATTTCCCTTACCAGCATACGCCAACATTTGTTTACATATTTCGGCTGCACTCCCACTGGCTTGTTCAATGCTATCCAAAGAAGTATCAAGCACTGCTGCATCATGTATTTTCATTCTCGCAATGCCTACATGCCCCATAATCACCGTCAGAAGATTATTAAAATCATGGGCAATTCCGCCAGCCAGTACCCCCAGAGATTCGAGCCTATCAACATGCTGCGTTCTTTCCTGAGTCATCTTAGCTTCTGTAAAATCGCGCAGGGTGCCTTCAACACCTGTGACATTACCATCCCTATCAAACATCAGTTGTATATTCACGGAAAACCAACGCGGACTTCCATCTTTATGCAAGCCTTGCATATGATAATTATGTATGCTGCCATCTGCGGAGTTTTGCAAAAATTGAATGAACTTTTCACGCTCACTCGGATCACGATAATATGCGGTAATATTACTGCCCAGCACTTCATCAACGCTATAACCTAATTTCTTTATAGAAGGGGAAACCGCTTGAATGGTGCCATCCAGCGTCGTTTGATAATAAATATCCTGCAAGTTATTCACAATACGACTAAAATGCGCTTTACTGCGCTTTAAATCTTGCGTTCTTTCTACAATAAGCTGTTCAATATGTTTCATACGCAAGCCTCTGCGATATAAATACCAAGTGAGCAACAACGTTATAATCATACCTGAGACAAGCAATTGCCAAGCCAGCATAACGGGGAAATCTTTTAAAAATATGGGTGCAGCCTCATACACAACATGCCAATGCATGCCTGCAAAATTGAAATTCTCCGTGTAAGAAATATCGGTATGGATATCCTTATCTGCTGCTGTGCGGCTGCGCGAAAGGTGAAAATAGATACGTTCTTCTTCGCCATCTTCCGAGACATTAAAAAAGGTAATATCCTGTGCATTGACTGGCGTATGTTCCAAGCCTTGTTCTATCAAGGTTTTTACATCCCATTCACTTACCAATGCACCTATATTTCCACCTTTATACACCACCGAAGTGATATTGGTAATAGGGGTGATAAGATGGAGTTCATAAGCATGGTTTTCTACATGCATATAGCCCAACAGTGCCTGTTTGGATATCACGACATTTGTGTCTTCAGCGGTTTCAAAACCATTTTCCAAGTTGTAAACCAACATCGCTTGGTTGGATGTTTTCGGAGGCACCTCTGCCCATCCTATATCAATCAAAGCTGACTCATGACTAAGTATGGGCGCAACCACATTTATAAACCTTTGGGCTTGATAAATATCTTCGTGTTCATCATTGATCATATGCTCAATCATATAACGGGCATCTTCAAGCTGCTTGACAATACCGCCCAAGTTTTTTTGAACAGCCGCCATATGCGCCTGAGCACGAAGCTCAAAATCTAATTGTCTAGCGCCTTCTTCCCAATGTTTCACGAAAAAAAACATGCACAGAGATATAATCATACCAAAGGCAAAAGTAATAATAACATTTCGCATCAACGGCAAACCTCAAATATTTCTTTGCAAACTATATACTAGAAAAAACAATACAGATTCAACCAAACTTTTTGCAACCATTGAAAACTCCAAAAATACAACAAGCGATATACCTAACTCTACCTATCACAACTGGTAACTTCTGGAATCTGGATCACACTTTATCACACAGTTTGGATACTATAAACACTATTGCAAAAACATACGCTGTGGAAATGGCGCAATAAAAACAAACGGCTGCTGAGTCATCGGATGCAATAGACGCAAACGCCAAGCATGTAACATTAAACCTTTACCACCTAAAGCTTTAAACTGCTTCAACACTTCTTTTTCCGCGTATTTCGGATCACCCAAAATCGCATGCCCTTCATTCTGCAACTGCACACGTAGCTGATGGGTGCGCCCACTGTGCGGTTTCAATGCCACCATGGCATAATCAAAATCATCTTTATTACATTCTAACATTACTTGATAATCAGTAACTGATTCCTTGCCCTCTTCAGCATCCACCACCATGCGCTCACCCGCAATGGATACACCTTTGGATAGTTTCGATTTCATGCGCGCTGCATGCGGCTCTGGATGACCTTGTACCCATGCCATATAAGTCTTATCCATATCTCGTTCACGAAAGGATTCCGTTAAGCTACGCAGAGCTTGTAAATTCTTTGCCAGCAATAAAATACCCGATGTATCCCTATCCAAACGATGTGCCAAACGTAAATCAGGCAAATCACGTGATACCTTCAAGGCTTCAATCAAACCCGCCTCATGACCACTTCCGCCATGCACGACCAGCCCTGCTGGTTTATTGATGACCAAAATCCACTCATCTTCAAATAACACGACAAGCTGCTCAACTTGTCTTAATAAAAAGGCAGGAATGTCGCCCTGCTTAGCCTCTTGAGCATCACTATGCCGAAGACTGGCTGGCACAAACACCTCATCGTTTACCTGTAAATGATGGTTGGGTTTACAACGTTTGCCATTTACCCGCACATTGCCTTTACGAATCAAACGCATGATGAGTGTACGTTTTTCATTACCCAAATAACGTAATAACATACGATCCAAACGGCTGCCATCTTCATCAGAAGATACGCTTATCCGCCCCTTTTCATTGATAAAATTTGCCAAGTGCGCTCCTATGCGGT
>CAYPXU010000133.1:0-4787 GCA_964414875.1 uncultured Zetaproteobacteria bacterium
CTTCAAAGCGTTTCAATACTTCAACAGGTTTCTGCTTGGCAATATAGATGCAGATGTTGGTATCTAAGATATATTTAAGTTTCAAAAACTTTCACGCTCTTGCGGTTTATCATCTTGACGACCTTCTGCCATAAAATCATCAGGCATTTGCCCTAGAAGCTTGAAAGCATCGCTTAAAGAGCGTGTTTTTTCTCGCAATACCACTTCATTCCCGCGCTTAAAAATCTCTACTTCGGAGGTGTCAAAACGCATTTCTTTGGGCAAACGAACAGCTTGGCTATTACCTGATTGAAAGACTTTTGTTAACATAATAACCTCCGTATATACTTTATTGTATATACATTAAACACAATAGTCAATATGCAGAGGGTAAGTGACTATCTCTATTAAATCCGCATCGGCATCACAACGTATTTAGAGCTGCTTTCACCCGTTGTGGTTAATAAAACAGGCGATAATTCATCACGGAAACGAATGCTTACTTGTTCTGTATCAATCACAGCCAAGACATCACGCAAATAACGACCATTAAAACCAATTACTGTTTCTGCGCCTTGAACTTCTGCTTCTACAAATTCTTCAGCCTGTTCTTGATCAGTGTTATGCGCTGCAACCTGCAAACCTTCAGCTGTGAATGTTAAACGCACATCATGGGTGACTTCATTGGCAACAATCATACTACGACGCAAGGATTGATCGAGCTTCTTACAAGCCACATCAACTTGGCGTGGATTCTCTTTTGGAATCACTTCTTCATAAGCAGGGAAAGTAGCATCAATCACCTTGCTGCTAAGTGTGTACGCACCACATTGAAGTCTTACTTGCCTTGCACCAAGACTCAAACGTACCGAACCATTTTGTTCTTCTGATATTTTACGTATTTCAATGACTGTTTTCTTAGGTACAATGCATTTTACCGCAATAAGTGAGGTATCCAAAGGCAATTCAATCAAAGCCAAACGATGGCTATCTGTGGTCACCATGCGAAAGCCCACCTTTTCATCGGTTTCAAAAAGTGTGCCTGTTAAATATTTGCGTGTTTCATCATTAGACATGGCAAATGCTGTGCCAGCAATCATTTTAGCCAGTTGTTGGCTATCTAATTCAAAACTCATATCGGTATCATCATCAGGCATACCTGGATAATCTTCTGTCGCCATCATAGATAGGCGAAAACGAGAGCGACCACTTTTAATCATCAAAAAGGAATCTTCGGTTTTTAATTCGATATCTTGATCTGCATCAAGCTCTTTAATGATTTCAAAGAGCTTTTGCGCTGATACGGTGGTTTCACCTGGTTCTATAACCTGTGTTTCAATGCTTGCTGAAATTGCCATTTGTAAATCAGTACCAATAACTTGAAGCGTTTGACCTTCAGCACGTAAATATAAATTACATAAAATAGGTTTGGTACTGCGCTTTTCAACGATACCCTGACAATGTTGAACTTGCTGTAATAAAGATGCCCGTGAAACTGAAAGATGCATGCTTTACTCCTTTATAAATACTTAATTACAAAAATATAGTCATCGTAGTAATAGCTGTGGATAACTGGATAACTCTAAATTCGTTTTCTTTTCAAACTATTAGCTTATTTTTTATCACTTAATAATTTTAGAAAATAGTGTGAATAAAATGTGTATAAAAGCTTATTGGTGTGCGATGGTTTAGATATAGCATACTTACTCCCAATTGATTCACATTTTATCCGTGCTGTTTAGCTAAGAATATTAACAACCCTATATAATCCGGTATAGTAGACAATAAGCGTGTAATTTCATCAATAACATTATTTGTTAAGTTTTGATTCCCTGTGAACCTCAGCCGTTTTTAGGATCTTTATCGGCATTGGTGTAGTTCCGTAGGTGAATCGGGACTACATATCCTGTAGTTAGAATCGTTTATTGAGGTGATAACAGAATTCAGCCATTGTTTTAGTTGATGGGTGGCTAATTTATGTAAACTTAATAGTTGGCGAAATTATGGCCATTGATTTTAATAACTGATGTTACGCAGTTAGCTTGAAAAGCATCATCTTCGAATATCTCTAGCAGGGCTTTATGGTTTGATAGCGGATTTTATAACCGTGATTCACAAGTTTCGCTTTATGATGCTTCAAGTTTACAACGATAGATCCATTTTGCCTTTTAAAATTATGAAACCCGAATGAATCATATTGCCAAAAGATTATTCATAGATGCATGAGTCTTTTATAGATCCCCGATACTGTGGTTTTAATGTTTGCTGAAATGGCGATTTGTAAATCAGTAATAATAAGTTGAAGTGTCTGATCTTCAGCGTATAAAACCAAAAGATGCATCTATTACTCCTATGTTAATACTTAATTACAAAAATATAGTCATCGTAGTAATAGCTGTGGATAACTGGATAACTCTAAATTCGTTTTCTTTTCAAACTGTTAGGTTATTTTTTATTGCTTAACAATTTTAGAAAATAGTGTGAGTGAAATGTGTATAAAAGCTTGTTGGTGTGCGATTGTTTAAATATAGCATACTTACTCCCAATTCATTCACATTTTATCCATGCTGTTTAGCTAAGAATATTCACAACCCTCTATAACCCCGTATAACTAGACAATAAGGGTGTAATTTTATCCATAACATTACTTATTAAGTTGTAAATATTGAGCATGATATTTTGAGATTTCATTCCGTACCCCAGGGTATATGACACATGATTGCGTGTTTGAATGAAGGTGTTGAATAGTTACATTAAGTTTCCTGATTACGTATAAAGACCAGCTAAATTTTAGATATATTTAGAGCTTCCTCAGCAAGTCGTTTGTTACATTTTTACCATAGAGAGCGCAGCGCATAAGAAGGTAACTTTACCCCTGTTCAAGGTGCGCCGAAACGTCAGGTTTAAAAAGGATAAAGCGCAGTAACACGCGCCCTTTTGAAACCTGTAAGCGGAGGGGACGAGCAGATTATCAGGGGACCCTTCTTTGATTCTTTCTTGGGGAAGCTAGAAAGAATGAAGTGCTTACTGCAAGGGTTTAGCCGCATATAGCACTATAATCCTGCACGAAATGAGTACGCAACGTCAGCTTTTTATTGCTATGCTTAAGGCTTTCTAGTTTCTGAATATACTCTATTTAACTATTTAAATTCAATAGGTTGGAGCTTTTATTAAGAGGCTGAAATTTAAGGTTAGCCTCAAAATATTAATTTTTCTAGACTCCTAACTTATAGGATAATTCATTTGCTCTCCCAGCTTGTGGCTGTGATAGCATTTTCAGTATTTTGACTGGCAATAAACTGCCTGAACTTAATACGTAATCAGGTTAAGTTTTAACCACGCAGAGTCTTTAATAAGTGACTTATTTCATCATCAAATGCACGGTCTTCTTGGCGCTGCGCATCTATTTTTCGGTGTGCATATAAGACAGTTGTATGATCTCTACCACCAAAAGAAGAGCCAATTTCAGGTAAAGATGCTTGGGTTAATTCTTTACTGATATACATAGCAACTTGCCTTGGAAATGCGATATTTCGGCTGCGTTTGTTTGATTTCATCTCTTTGGGAGCAATACCATAATAATCTGCGATTTTCTTTTGAATGTCTTCAATGGTAATACTGCGAACCACGACATGTAGTTGTTCACGCAAAACATTTTTGGCCATATCTATATCAATAGATTTTTTTGTTAGGTGTGAGAAAGCTGTGAGGCGGGTAAGTGCGCCTTCAAGTTCTCGGACATTATTGGTGATGCGAGATGCTAATAAATAAGAAACATCTTTATCCAAAGTGATACCTGCCAATTCAGTTTTACTCGCCAAAATTGCCAAGCGTGTTTCTAAATTAGGTGGCTGGATATCTGCAACCAAGCCCCAGTTAAAACGCGAACGTAAACGCTCTTCCAAATGACTCATATCATGCGGGTTACGGTCAGAAACAAGAATGATTTGTTTGTGAACTTCATGTAAAGCATTGAAAGTATGGAAAAATTCTTCTTGGGTACTGGTCTTGCCAGCAATAAACTGTACATCATCAACAATTAAAACATCAACTTTGCGATAATGTTCACGAAATTGGTCTGTTGAGCGACTACCAATGGCCTTAATTAACTCATTGGTAAAACGTTCACCTGTTCGGTAGGCAATTTTGATATTGGGTTTTTGTGATAATTCATTGGAAATAGCATGGATTAAATGTGTTTTTCCAAGTCCTACACCACCATGTAGATAAAGTGGATTATAACTTTCACCTGGTTTCTCAGCCACAGCTTGGCAGGCAGCAAAGGCAAACTCATTGCTGGATCCGACAATAAAGTTTTTAAATGTAAATCGAGGATCGACATTACCATCAATCTTTGATGGTTGTGCTTTTGGTTCAGCCGGCTTTATAACTTGTGGTTTACCCACCTTGTAGTGAATATCCATATCCTGTCCCAACACAGTATGGATACAATCTTCAAATACTGAACCACAATCCGCTCTAAAGCCATTGATAAAAAAGTTACTTGCGCAGGAGATAACAAGTGTATTATCAACGATCTTGGCTTCAAGAGGGTTGATCCAAGCATCAAACTTTTGGCTAGGAAGCTGGTCTTGTAGTTGATTGATGATATCTTGCCATTGGGTAGTCCATGTAGGGTTATTCATCGTCAGAATACTACATGCGAAATGCGCCATATCTAAGGGAAATTTTTAATGGCTTATTCACTTACTCTAAAATAAATAATTGTAGGGTGAGGCAATTATCGTAATAACAATGTTTTATATTGACATCAACGCCTTAAATTTTACTATTCGCGCCCTTTTTTA
>CAYPXU010000134.1:0-4756 GCA_964414875.1 uncultured Zetaproteobacteria bacterium
ATCCATTGCGGATTTTACAGCAGCCAAAAAATCATCAATATCTTTAAATTCGCGGCATACCGATGCAAAACGCACATATGCCACACCGTCCAATGTTTGCAATGCATCCATCATATAATCGCCCACTTTGCTCGCCGAAATCTCAGACTCACCCAAACCTTGTACGTCTGATAAAATACCATTCAAAGCCGAAGATACCGCCTCAGCAGATACAGGTCTTTTTTCCAGTGCTTTTTGCATACCATGACGTAATTTATCCACATCGAAGCTTTGGCGCGAACCATCTTTTTTAATCACCATCGGCAAACGTAGCTCGGCACGTTCATAGCTTGAAAAACGCTTACTACAAACCTCACACTCACGGCGGCGACGTACTGTCGCACCATCTTCAACCACGCGCGAATCAATCACACGGGTATCAACATTAGAACAAAATGGGCAGTGCAAGGATTAGCTCTCGTAAATAGGAAAAAGATCAGTCAGTTCACGCACTTCAGCAGCAACAGATGCTTGCAGTGCAGTATCCTCTGGTGCTTTTAACACACGCAAAATCATGTCACCAATTTGCTTGGCTTCAGCTTCTTGCATACCACGCGCTGTAATCACTGATGCGCCGATACGAATGCCTGAAGTCACAAATGGTGATTCAGGGTCAAACGGAATGGTATTTTTATTCGTGGTAATACCTGCGGCTTCCAAAGCATGTTCGGCAACCTTGCCCGTAATACCTTGTGGGCGCACATCCAAACGGAACATATGGCAATCTGTACCACCAGAAACCACTTTAAAGCCACCTGCGGTTAATGTATCTGCCAAAGCACGGGCATTTTTAACCACCTGTGCCTGATCCTGCTTAAACTGCTCGCCCAAAGCTTCGCCAAATGCCACCGCTTTTGCTGCAATAACATGCATCAATGGACCGCCTTGAATACCGGGGAAAATACGTGAGTTTAACTTCTTCGCCAAATCATCATCATCGGTTAAAATCATACCTCCACGCGGACCACGTAAGGTTTTGTGTGTAGTTGTGGTAATCACATGTGCATGACCGACCGGGCTTGGATATACACCAGCGGCAATCAAACCAGCGTAGTGTGCCATATCAACAAACAAAATAGCTCCAACGGAATCAGCAATTTCACGCATACGTTTGAAATCAATTTCACGTTCATACGCCGATGCACCACCAATAATCATCTTTGGTTTGTGCTCATCAGCCAAAGCTTGCATAACATCATAATCAATTAGCTGATCTTCTTCACGTACGCCATAAGCAACGACATTATATAATAGACCAGAGAAGTTTACTGGGCAGCCATGGGTTAGATGCCCACCATGCGCCAAGTCCATGCCCATCACGGTATCACCAGGCTCTAATACTGCCATATATACAGCCATATTAGCTTGTGAGCCTGAGTGAGGCTGTACATTAGCATGCTTCACAGCAAAGATTTCTTTAGCACGTTCTTGAGCCAAAGCTTCAACCTTATCGACATGCTCACAACCACCATAATAACGGCGACCAGGATAACCTTCGGCATATTTATTGGTCATAATAGAGCCTTGTGCCTGCATCACTGCTTTAGACACAATATTTTCACTGGCAATCAATTCCAATGTATGTTGCTGACGACCCAATTCCTCTGCAATGGCTGCTACCACCACATCGTCATTCAAGTCTGCCTGAAAGAAATCACTACGATCTGTCATACTTTACTCCATAAACACAAAATATAAAACGCAAACGAGGGCTCACAAAGGAGCCCTCGCTTAAAACCATCACTTAAGGGCGTTGCCCAAGCAAACTTAGTAACGACGCTCGCTGATACGGGCTGCCTTACCACGCAATTCACGTAGATAATACAATTTCGCACGACGAACTTGGCCGCGACGTTTCACTTCAACGCTACCAATCATTGGGGAGTGCAATGGGAAAATACGCTCAACACCAATACCATTCGAAATTTTACGCACTGTAAAGCTACTTGAGATGCCTTTGTTATGACGTGCAATCACTACACCTTCATAAGCCTGCAAACGCTCACGCTTTTCAACGCCTTTCTTGCCATCTTTAAAATCTACCACTCGCACATTCACGCGGACGGTATCGCCCTCACGGAATGCCGGAATATCACTACGCAACTGATCTTTTGTTACATCATCCAATGCACGCATTTCATGCCTCCAAACTCTTTTCAACCTTCTCTGCCAAACATCCGATCCAAATAAATCGCTAATGCTGACCGTACCGAAAGGTGGCGCACCTTACCTATCCCGATGATAGGTGACAACCATCCATTTGCTTTTGGTAAATTTTTCACATCCAAACCCGAGCCAGTTCCGAAGATAATCAAATGATTTCCAGCCATTTCTGGCAATACCCTCGGCGCAATAACACAACCTTCTTCAACCGTCGCAGAGGTCATCCAAAGCTGATAACCACCATCTTTTTGCGCATCTTCAAGCGAATCCACCATCTGCACAGACTCCAGCACCTGCTTGCGCCCCACATTGCGAACACCGCCCGCACCACTCTCCCAATAACCCGTCAAATCATGCACCATGGCTTGCATTGCCTTGGCAGGATGCACCAAGTAGACTTTCTCAATATCATAAAAAGCACAAGTGCGAGCAAAATCATGTACATCCATCGGTGTAATCGAAGTTGTTGAGCTTTCACCCTTACGATTTAATACAGGATGATGTACCAATGCCACAGCAATATTAGAAGCTTTCATGCTTCCGGCTTAATCAACGCGCCGAAAGATATGCACCCAGACTTTGGCATCCAAATTCCACTCCATGCCTTTATGCATACTTAAAATCAAAGCTTTATACATAGCAAGATTCGGATAACCCTCAGCTTGAGCATCAGCATCAGTCATCTCACCCAGTGTTGAGCGTGTTAATGTCGTCAATTCAAAAGCAATACCATCAAGCTCAAACTTCTCACCTGGATACGCATACACACCATCACGTCGTTGCTGCGTTTTTTCCCCTGCAATCGCTGCCGCAACCAATTTTGGATGCCGCACTAAATTTTCAATGTCACATGTTTTATCGGGATATTGTTTCATGCGCTAACTATTGCCGATAGCACCCTATAAAGTCTATATAATTATTGTAAGACTGCTTCTTTACCCTTAAGCATTGCTCGCTTCAGATCACTATCGGCTGGTTTATCACCAAGCCACACGGCCAATAAAGCTTGCTGAAAATCAACCCCTTCGATACTACCTACCTGCTTACCCTTAATCACAACGTTGGTTTGCCCATTTACCAGAAAGTCAAAGTTTATATGATCACCTTTTTTTAAGTCTGTAAACATACGGTTAAAAGCAGCCAATCGTTCCTGCAACGCGGCAAAAGAAGTTTTACCCTGATTTTTCTCAAACCCAGAAGTCCAGCCTTTGGTTAATTTTTCTTTGCCTACTTCACTATACACAATATCCATACTTACACGAGCTGGATTAGGCTTTGCCAGTACTGTTTTTGCACGACTAATAGGACTTGCTAAATATAAAGCCCCAACATAAATATCAAAAAAGAATTTTGTTCGCATACCCGCACCATTCAATACTAGCTTCTCACCCTTCAATACTACCTGATCGGGAACACTTACCCCTTCAACTTCAACAGCCCATGCTGATGAAGGCAATAAAAATAACGCCATCAATATTATTGTATATTTCATAACTAGCTCCCTTCCAGATGGTAGCATAGTTCCATACTGTTCGTAGCTGAACAACCTTAGAGCTTCAAACTACGAATCTTATGCCTAGCTGCATAAAACGCGCGGATTCAAGTCCCGAGTGCAACTCCAGTGAGTTTAGTTTGAATATTGAAGAATGCCTCATAAGAGGCTCTGTATCCCAACATTTTCAAGATATTGAGTTAGCCTGCCCATAATGAAGTCAATTTCTTGATGTGAGATAGTGTTAAACTTACGCTTTTTGGGAGCGACCACAAAACCCCAAGTCATTGCCCTTGAGATGACTATACCCTGTCTTTGAAAGGGTTAACAGTCGAATTTCCGCTCCAGCGTCAAGCACAATGTATTGGTTTACGTTCGACCAGTAAAACAATGGCACTATTATGACCTTTTGCAATAATTGTATCGCCTTCCCAATCACCGATTCTTGTTTTTTGACTTACAATATCAAGTCGCTCATCAATACCAATACAGCTGAGGGTCTTGCCTAGCCGATTATTGGAGGCACAAGCTTCCTCACGCTTCTTTTGGCAGCGCAGAAAGCATGCAAACCACCACCTTTTTGCTTGTCTACATAGATATACTGGAAATCCATTCACGACTTACAAAACGCCCACCTTCTAGACGCAGTAGAGATTCAATAGCTGCCATTGCTCTGATGTAATGAAAGCTTTTTACCTTCTCATGCCTTCGATCCAGAGCAAGGCCGTAAGCTTGCATCACTAACCGTGGATATACACACCAACTAGCAGTGCTATTACTCGCAAGCTTTGAATTGCAGCCTCATCAAACCAGAGTTAATCAGCCTTCCCTAGAGTAGAGTACAAGCCCATAAAAAAAAGGCTCGCCTAACACAAGGTTAGACGAGCCCAAACGATAGTCTTTAAGCTTACGCCATTGCCTTCACATGTGCATTCAAACGAGATACACGACGTGATGCCTGACGAGCATGAATCAAACGCTTGCCACCAGCACGGTCAATCAAAGACACTGCTGATTTCAATGCTACGTTTGCTGCATCTTTATCGCCTGCTGCAATTGCTA
>CAYPXU010000135.1:0-4731 GCA_964414875.1 uncultured Zetaproteobacteria bacterium
GTTGGTAGCCTTGTAAAGTTGCGTGCACCCACTTTACGATGGCATAACGTGGGTGTTCTTCCTCTTTGGGCCAGTAAAACGTCAAAACGGAGCGTACTGGAATAATAATACCTTCTTTTATGGGGCACTGTAACATCGCGCCACGGCTGGATAGGTTGTGCAACACCCAACCTTTTTTGAGTTTCTTTTCAGAGATATTATCATTCGATGCATCAATACCTAAAAGAATACCAATGCTTACTTTATTTTTGGCAACGTTTTGGCGCTTTTCGATTTTCTGAACTTGAAATGCCTTCATAACGGCAAGACAAACAACCTTGCTTTTCTCCAGCTCTGTTTCTAAATTTAACGAGCCATTGCGTGATGCCATAAGTTCAGCTTCACGCACCTTCTCCAAATCAGTCATCGCAGCCTTTCCCATACCTTGAACATACATGACAATAAGATCATCTGCGGCAAACTTGGGCAAATTGGTGGTGCGATGAGGTTTCAAGTGCGGTTTGTTCAAATATGTAATCAAATACATACCCTTTTTCTTATATGGAATATGTTTTCCTTTGCGCACATAGAGAGAATCAATAAACATGGCATAACGGTGTAGATTATCAACAATGATTTGTTTTTCATCGGAGGTGTGAGCGAACATATCAATACGTCGCAATAACTCATGCTCAGCAACAATACATTTTAGTCGGATAGCTTCATTTTTACATGTTTTAGGGGCCGATCTAGCGACCAGCAAACCTAATTTAGCAACACCCAAACTATGGTGGACTTCAATGGGGGTGGGGGAATAGTGGTGCATGGCATAATCAACCAGCTGGTGAATCGCTAGTTGTAGGGCGGTGGCGGTGACATGTACAATTTCACTATAAAGTTCAGGGTCATGTCGGGCTTTATCTTTGACATGTACAATGCCTACTTTATAGGCGCGGAGAATAAGACCTGACATATCTTTTGAAAGCACTTCTAAATAGTTTTCAATTTGTTTAAGTGTTTTAAGGCGAAAAGAGAGTGCTATAAGCGGAGCTTCATTAAGGCTGTTAATCCATGCTCGAATTTCTTTTGAAATATCTTTTCGTTCCTCAGCAGTGGAGGCATACGTCAAGTTATCTAATTTTTTGTACAAATCGATAAATTGAATACGCAAAATATCCATAATAGCATTATGTTTTTCGTTGTCTGCTTGCTTAGAGACAATGCGAATATCTTGTTCAAGTTCAAAAGAAAGAGTGGAAAGGAATGCTTCTAAATTTTCTTTTTTTGGAGCCTTTGGGCTTAGATTTTTATTCATACTGAGTACTCAGAAAGCGATGAAGGCTGTATGGTGTTATATGGGGTTGCATCATAGTTCAATCTCCATAGTTGCATGAGTATATCACTTTAAATGGATAATACTGTGTAACCACGATATTTTCCATTTATTTTCTTGCATCTCTATGTCGATGATTCACGATGCCACTTTTAATACATGGCTGAACTGTGAAATTCTTTGTAAACAGTTGGTCGTGCCCATTCTCTACTCGTGGTATGGTAAATAATGTATTGCCTAAAGGTTTAAGTATGACTGTATTAACATTATCTGTTGCGATTGATGTTTTAGATTATTTAGGAACAGCTGCGTTTGCCGTAACAGGCGCATTGCGTGCAATGAGTAAACGCTTGGATTTGATGGGTGCAGTGGTCTTGGCAGTGGTAACCGCTCTGGGTGGCGGCATGATGCGAGATGCACTTATTGGTCATCATCCACCGGCAGTATTTATCGATCAGAGCTATTTACTGATCGCTGTTGTGCTTGGCATTCTGACATTTTTCTGGGGTCGTCATATTCGAGAACAAGAAAGCTGGTTAATTACGCTCGATGCTATTGGGCTTGGTGTGTTTACACTGGTAGGTGCAAGTATTGCCGATGCAGCAGGTTTGAGCGCCTTTGGCATTTTGTTTATAGCGATGTTAACAGCTACAGGTGGCGGTGTTTTGCGTGCCATGATGGTAGCTGAAATTCCGTTTATTTTAAATAAAGAAATTTATGCATCAGCAAGCCTAATTGGAGCTATTGCTTATTTATTATTAACATATATTGAGGCAAGCAGTTTTTGGATATTTTTTATTGTGATGATGATGACCACAGGTGTACGATTGATTACATGGCGATGTCATTTACAATTACCGCGAGTTTAGCTTGATGATAAAGCACTTAGATATGATAAGCTTGCATATCAAGCAAGATGATTCACGATTCTCAGCGTGAAGCAATCTTTTCCTGAGCAAATAAAAAATGATTTTTCTCTCAACTCCCCGCTAGCCACGGAGCTTGCGGGTTATGTCTATCGAGATGAGCAAGTAAAACTAGCTGGTGAAATTGCCGATAGCTTTGATAATGGTGGTGTATTGCTTGCAGAGGCTGAAACAGGGACGGGGAAAACACTGGCTTATTTGATTCCAGCATTGCGTTTGGATGGTAAGGTGCTGATTTCTACGCACACACGATCCTTACAAAATCAGCTGGTACATCGTGATATTCCTGCTGTGGTTAAAGCTATGGGTATTCGCCGAAAAATCGCTTTATTAAAAGGGCGTAGTAATTACTTATGCCCTTTTCGATTGCAGAAGAGCTTAACATCGGCAACGCTTGAATTATGGCATAAAAAGCCATTGTTAAAGGTGCTGAAATGGTCTGAGAATAGTATTGATGGTGATTTATCTACATTACCTTTTGATGCCTTTGAAAAGGGCATTGGTGCAATGATTACGGCAACAGCAGAGCAGTGCAGTGGCTCCAAATGCCCTGAATTTAAGAAGTGCCCACTCATGAAAGCCCGAGAAAAAGCCATGCAGGCGGATATTGTAGTTTCAAACCATGCATTATTATTGGCAGATGCCGCGCTTAAATCGGGCGATTTTGGTGAGCTATTGCCACAATTTGATGCTTATGTATTGGATGAAGCACATAGCCTGCCTGATGTAGCATGTCAGCATTTTGGCATTCAACTCAATCGTATGCATTTGATTACTTGGCTCAATGATTTTCAAGGTTTATTGGATGAATTGGGTGACGAAGATGCGCTGAAGCAGGACGCATTAAAAGCAGGACGCAAACTTTTGCATGCTTGGCTTGAACCAGACTTATCTAAAGTGAGTGATGCATGGCAAGTCTTAGTAGATTTTGCAGCAAGCCGAGCCGAACGTAGTGAAGATTTACAAAAAATATTTGAAAGAGCCGAAGAGTTTGCACAAGATATGCGAGCAATTCAAAAGCCTGCGGAAGGTTTTGTAGCTTGGAGTGAAGGAGACGGGGAGTTTCGTCGACATGTGTTAGCACCTGTAGAAACAGGGCCTGTTTTGCACGAACATCTCTGGGCACGCCCCGCAGCTTTTGTATTACTTTCGGCAACATTACGGGTATCAGGGCGTTTTGATTATGCCCGTGAACGCTTGGGCTTGGAAGATGCTCAAGAGGTGTTTCATGTTTCCCCCTTTGATTATGAGCAACAGGCTTTGACATATTTACCACGTCATTTACCCGACCCACGTAGTGATGCGGGTAAAGATGCATTATTGGAAGAAATGGTGAGCTTATTGCAAGCCTCACAAGGACGAGCATTTGTATTGTTTACGTCATGGTACATGCTCAATCATATTGGTGAAGGCTTGAGTAAACGCTTGCAATGGCCTGTGTTGATTCAAGGGAAAAGTGGCAGCCGCGATGCTATTCTTGAGAAGTTTCGCGAAGATACACATTCTATTTTGTGTGGTACTCGAAGCTTTTGGGAAGGCGTGGATGTACCTGGCGAAACATTATCCATGGTGATTGTGGATAAAGTGCCATTTGCGCCACCAAGTGATCCCTTGCTGCAAGCACGCATTGCCCAATGTGAGAAAAAAGGTGGTAATGGTTTTATGGACATTCAACTTCCTGAAGCGATTGCTATATTACGGCAGGGAGTAGGGCGTTTAATTCGTTCCAATTCCGATCATGGTATTATGGCTATTTTGGACTCGAGATTGTATCACAAACGTTATGGGCGAGATGTGGCGCATAATTTGCCACCAGCCCGTATTGTGGATAATTTAGATGAAGTGCGTTGCTTTTTTGAAGCTTCGTAAAAACTAAAGGATATTTTCACTGCTGTCCGATGCAAATCACCCCAAGCCTAAACTTAATTGATTAAGGTTTATCTCAGGTGGTTTCGGAGGGTGTTTTTGCAGCATTAATTCATCGATATTTCGTCTTTCCATGAGGGTTACAGATAGCAAAGTAGCGAGTTGATATAGAGATAAAACTGAAGCAACGCTTGCGTTGGCCAGTTTCAATAAAAGATAGGCAATCATAGCGATGATAATTTGTGTTTTGACTGCATTTTCACTTCTTCCAACAAAGCATTTAATTTTCAAGTTCTGCTTAATCCACTTTTCAGCGGTACGTTTATGATGCTTACTTGCCGCAGTGATTGAAAAGAAAGTCGGAACCTTGGCTTTTGGATCACAAACCGTATGAACTTTTACACCTGCTTTTCCACTGCGAAATGTTGCCCAACGAAACTGCTGTTTGCACAAATCAATGGTCGTTGAATCAATCAGGCGAACGACTTCTACACAGGCAACCATCTTACCTTTTAACTTGTCCAACAGACCGAAAAATAGCTCAAGATAGATGCCTGATTGACATGCCTGATGGTCAGGGCAATCGCATTAAAACCCCTGTAAATACTTTGATGAAAAAACATAAAA